>NZ_JBSFJV010000013.1:0-124890 GCF_053598235.1 Kitasatospora sp. NPDC001159 | reverse complement strand
TGCTGATGTCGCAATCCACACCTGGCCAGAAGGCCCTCACTCATTTCAAGATCACCCGGCCGTGAGCCCTGTCACCAACCTCCGTGGTCAGTACAACTAGGGCCAGGCGCGACCGGCGCCTCCGGCGCGGTCAATCGGGTAGCAGGTCGGCCGAACGGCGGTGTGAGCGGCGGCTGCGGGGAAAGAAGGCCGTCATGGCCCTTTCCCCGGAGTCCCTCACGGCCCTGGTCCGCCGTGGCGCCCGAGAGCCCTTCGTCGTCCAGACCCTGCGGGCCACCGTGGCCGCCACCCTCGCCTATGCGGTGGCGACCCGGCTCAGCAGCGAGCCCGCCCCGCTGACGGCGCCGCTGACCGCGCTGCTGGTGGTCCAGGTCACCGTCTACTCGACGCTCAAGACCAGCATCCGCCGGGTCAACTCGGTGGTGGTCGGGGTGCTGATCGCGATCGGCTTCAGCGCCGTGGTCGGGCTCTCGTGGTGGAGCCTCGGGCTGATCATCCTGGCCTCCCTGGTCATCGGCCGGTTCGTCCGGGTCGAGGAGTTCGTCCAGGAGGTCGCGATCAGCGCGATGCTGATCCTGGGCGTCACCAAACTGGCCTCGCAGGCCTGGGACCGGGTGCTGGAGACGCTGATCGGCGCGGCCGTCGGCCTGCTGTTCAACCTGCTCTTCGCCCCACCGGTCTGGGTGGACACCGCCGGGGATTCGATCGAGGACCTCGCACGGCGGGCCCGCCAGCTGCTGCTGGACATCGCCGAGGAGTTGGGGCGCCCCACCCCGGTGGCCCGGGCCGCCGAGCGGCTGCACGAGGCCCGCCGGCTCGACCAGGCGATCACCGAGGTGGACGCGGCACTGCGCCAGGCCGAGGACAGCCTGCGGTTCAACCCCCGGATCAGCGAGGGGCTGCTCTCCCGGCTGGTGCTGCGCACCGGGCTGGACACGCTGGAGATCTGTGTGGTGGTGATCCGGGTGCTGGCCCGCTCGCTGACCGACCTGGCCAAGCGGCGCGGGCCCGGCGAGCGGCTCTTCCCGCCGGAGGTCGCGATCGGGTTGGAGGAACTGCTGGCGCACGTCGGCGGGGCGATGGTCAGTTTCGCGGTGCTGGTCACCACCCAGGTGAGCCGTAGCGCCGAGGAGGCCGAGGAGCGGCTGACCGCCGAGCTGGCGGCGGCCTGGGCCTGCCGGGAGAACGTCGCCCAGGTGCTGCTGCGCCAGGTCCAGGAGCACCCGGAGGCCTGGCAGCTGCACGGCTCGATACTGGCCGAGGTGGACCGCATCCTGGACGAACTGGACCTGGAGCACCGCAGCCGACGGCTGATGGAGGAACTCGACCGGGCCTCGGTGGCGAGCCGGGAGCGGTTCTCGCGGTTCGCCGGGCTGCGCCGCTTCGTCCGGGGCGAGCGGGGGCCCGGCCGGCGGAGGTCCGGGACGGCGGAGCGCCCGGCGGCGGGGGCCGGGCGCTGATCCTGCCGCAGGCTCAGGAGATCGCGACATCAGGGCGCCACAGCAGCGGGATGTCAGGGCATCAGCCAGGGCTGCTGCGGCAGCGGATGCCCGGTCTCCAGGTAGGTCTTGAGGTTGGACAGCACCGCCGACCAGCCCTGTTCGGCGTTCGCCCGCTCGGTCTCGTCGGCGAGGTTCTCGTGGGTGACGGTGAGGCGGCTGAGGTCCTGCCAGTGCTGGATGTCGAAGCTGACCCGGGAGGGCCCGCCGGGGCGCCGCTCCTCCGGCCCGGCCCAGGTGGTGACCAGCCGGTGCGGGCGCTCGGCGACCTCGACGATGCCGATCACGTCGGCGATGCCGGAGTCGTCGGCGCGCTGGTGCTCCCAGGGCGCGCCGGGCAGCCAGGTGGAGACGTTGCGGTGGCCCCAGTAGAGGCCGGACTCGTCGGCGTTGGTGAGCGCGTGCCAGACCCGCTCGGGGGTGGCGCGCAGGTAGACGGTGCTGCGGTGGGTGTAGGCGGTCACGGCCTCAGCCCCTGGCCGCGTCGAGCAGCGGCTGGATCTCGATCTTCCTCATCCGCAGCATGGTGGCCATCACGCGGTCGGCCTTGGCCCGGTCCGGATCGGCGATCAGGTCGAGCAGGACGCGCGGCGTGATCTGCCAGGAGAGGCCGTAGCGGTCCTTGAGCCAGCCGCACGGGCCCTCCTGGCCGCCGTCGGCGGTGAGTTTGGCCCAGAGTTCGTCGATCTCCTGCTGGTCCTCGCACTCCGCCTGGAGTGAGATCGCCTCGGTGAACGTGAACTCGGGGCCGCCGTTGAGGGCCGTGTACTCCCGGCCGGCGAGTTCGAACTCGACGGTCATCACCGAGCCGGCCTCGCCGGGGCCGACCTCGCCGTAGCGGGTGACCTTGGTGATTCCGGAGTCGGGGAACAGCGAGGTGTAGAAGACGGCGGCCGCTTCGGCCTGGTCGTCGAACCAGAGGAAGGTGGTGATTTTCTGCATGCGCCCGACGGTAGCGGCGGGCTCTGCCCCGGCGGCCGAGCCACGGCCGGGGGTCACCGGATCGGCGCCCCCGGCCGGGCCGGCCGCGGGTCAGTGCACCCAGCCCGCGTAGCGCTGCGTGAAGCGCTGGCCGGTGTGGGCGGTGACGACGACGTCGTAGCGGCCCTGCTTGTCCAGCGGCCAGGGCAGGTTGACCTGCTTGCCGGGCTTGACCCAGACGGTCTGCGCGGTGCCCGCGAAGTCGTGGGGCGCGGCGGTGAAGGCCACGTCGGTCATGCCGTCGTTGGCCACCTGGAGGGTGAGCTTCAGGTGGCCGTGCAGGTCGGCGGTGACGATCGGCACGCCGATGTCGTTCTGCCCGTCCTGACCGTCCCGGACCACCGTGCCGGCGAAGCGGCGCACGAAGCCGTCCGGGCCGTGCACGGTGAAGTCGTAGCGGCCGTTGGTGGCGGCCGCGTCCCAGACGTACGTCGCGCTGGCACCGGGGGCGACGGTGTACGGGGTGCCCGCGAACGGGAGCAGGATGTTCGGGTAGACGGTGTACGGGAAGGCCACCGAGCCGTCGTTGCCCATCACGCAGCTGACCTTGCCGGTCTTGCGGTCCACCGACACGTCGGCCCACGGCTGGTACGGCAGCGGGCGGTGCGGGCGCTCGCCGCGCTCCTGGACGGGCATCGACTGGGCGCCGATCGCCGGGAGTGAGACGCCGGGCAGCTTGGCGCCCGCGTCCGCCTTGGCCATCAGGGCGTTGGTGTCCGGCAGTTCGGGGAGCGAGTTGTCGGGGGCGGCGAAGTCGAAGCAGCTGGTGAGGTCGCCGCAGACGGCCCGGCGCCAGGCCGAGATGTTGGGCTCGGCCACTCCGGTGACCAGCTCCATGAAGCGCAGCACCGAGGTGTGGTCGAAGACCTGGGAGTTGACCCAGCCGCCGCGCGACCAGGGCGAGACCACCCAGAGCGGGACCCGGTTGCCGAGGCCGATGGCGCGCCCGTGGGTGAACTCCTCGGGGGTGCCGGGCTCGGGGGTGGGCGGGACCATGTGGTCGAAGTAGCCGTCGTTCTCGTCGTACATGACCAGGAAGACGGTGTGCCGCCAGACGCCGGGGTTGGACATCAGCGACTGCAGCGCCTGGTTGACCCAGTGCGCGCCGTACGCCGGGCCGGCCTCCGGGTGCTCGGAGAACAGGTAGGGCGCGACCAGCCAGGAGATGGTCGGCAGGGTGCCGTCCTTGCAGTGGCGGTCGAAGTCGGTGGGGTCGAACGTGGTCATCGCGTTGATGTAACGCGGGTCGTCGTGCGGGAAGTCGTGGAACTGCTTGAAGTAGGAGAGGGCGTTGTCGTCGTAGTCGCCGGTGCGGTCGTCCTTGCTGGGGTTGTGGTAGACCCGCCAGCTGACGCCGGCCGCCTGCAGGCGCTCGGCGTAGGTGGTCCAGTCGGCGACGGGGTTGTCGGTGACCGGGGTGTTGTCGATCCAGGGGCCGGTGGTGCCGTCGCGGCCGGGCCCGGCGGTGCCGGTCCACAGGTAGAGCCGGTTGGGGTCGGTGGGGCCGGCCAGCGAGGTGAAGTAGGCGTCGCAGACGGTGAACGCGTCGGCCAGGGCGTACTGGTAGGGGATGTCGTCCCGGGTGAAGTAGCCCATGGTGCGCTCGCCCTTGGCGGCGATCCACTTGTTCATCGCACCGTTGTTGATGGCCTGGTGGCCGGTCGCCCAGTCGTGGGCGAGGCCGCCGGCGTTCTGAGCGTTGTACTTGGCGGTGTCCATCCGGTAGGGCAGCATCGCCCCGCCGTCGCTGCGCCGGCTGTCGGGCTGGCGGAACACGTCGGTGCCGTCCGGGAATTGGAGTGCCTGCTTGTCGCCGAAGCCGCGGACGCCGTTCAGCGTGCCGAAGTAGTGGTCGAAGCTGCGGTTCTCCTGCATCAGGACGACGACGTGCTTGACGTCCTTGACGGTGCCGGTGAGAGCGCTGTCGGTCTCGTCGGCGGGGGCGGCCTGGGCCTGGGTGGCGGACAGGCCGGTCAGAGCGGTGGCACCGACGGCCGCGGTGGCGCCGACGAAGGTGCGGCGGGAGAGCTCGGGCATCACGAACTGGCCTCTCAGAGCTGGAAGGTGGCGACGGCGGCGGCGGTGTCGGAGGGCCACTCGTTGGCGGCGGAGTTCGGCTCGGGCTGCGGCCAGTCGGCGACCAGGGTGTGCGCCTCGACCAGCTTCAGCGGCCCGGCGTACTGGACGTAGTCGATGCGGTCCTGCGGCTCGGGCCGGTCACCGCGCCGCTTTCGGACGGGCGACCAGGTGGAGCCAGGAGCCTTGGCCGGGTCGCGGTTCTCCTCGCGGAAGCTGTCGGTCAGCCCGGCGGCCTGCAGCGCCGCGGTGACCGGCCAGTTGAGCGCGCCGACACCGTTGTGCGCGGCGGCGGTGGCGTCCGTCCAGTCCAGGTGGGAGGGCGAGGAGAGCGCGCCGGCCAGCACCACCGGGAGGTGCCGGGCGAGGTCCGCCCGCACGGCCTCGGCCAGCGCCTTGGCCTGCTTGAAGCGCAGCGAGGCGTTCTCGGCGGCGGTCACCTGGGCGGCGCTGCCGCCGTCCTGCACGGCGTACGGGCCATAGCCGGCCTCGTCGAGGTGCGCGGCCCAGAAGCGGACGCCGCGGCCGCCGGGCAGCTGGACGGTGGCGGCGACGGCGGGCAACTCGGCGGTGGCCGGGGTGAGGTCGATGAGCGGGTGACGGCTGAGGATGCCGACGCTGCCCGGGCTCTGGTGGGCGTACCAGCCGAGCGCGTCGGCCAGGGCCTTGGCCCGCTCGCCGGCGGTCTCCTGCAGGGCGAGCACGTCCAGGCCCTGGGCCAGGACGACGCGCAGCTGCTTCTCCAGCGCGTCGGTGAAGGCGGCGCCGGCGTTGTGCAGGTTCCAGCTGGCGGCCTTGAGCCGGGGCGGGGCGGACGGGTCCGCGACCGGGACCAGGACGGTGAGGGTGTCGGTGCCGCCGGTGCTGTCCTTGACGC
Organism: Kitasatospora sp. NPDC001159; assembly: GCF_053598235.1. Lineage (NCBI taxonomy): Bacteria > Bacillati > Actinomycetota > Actinomycetes > Kitasatosporales > Streptomycetaceae > Kitasatospora > Kitasatospora sp. NPDC001159. The sequence goes on along the minus strand of NZ_JBSFJV010000013.1, from coordinate 119,457 downwards.
CGACCACGACCAGCTCGGGGTTCCGGCCGGGGGTGGCGGGGGCGGTGCCGGTGAGGGTGCCGTCGGCGGCGACCGAGGCCCAGGCCGCGCCGCCGATCTTGCGGTAGGCGGCGGAGCCGGGGGCGTTGCCGGCCGGGCGGGACCAGAGACCGCCGAGCTTGATCCGCACGGCCGCGCCCGGGGCGACGGGGGTGGCGGTGAAGGAGTCGACCGCGGCGTGCGGGCGGACCACGGCGGGCTTGGGGCGGAAGCTGAACGGGGCGGTCCGGGCGAGGACGCCGTAGCCGTCCTTGGCGAGCAGGTAGGCGGCGTACGGGCCGCCGGTCAGCGCGGAGGTGTCGAGCTGGAGGTCGCCGGAGGTGCCGGGGGTGTACTTCCACAGCAGCGAGGCGCCGTTGCCGGGCTGGCGGCTGCCGTCGTAGATGCCGACCCAGTTCTTGGCGTCGGGGGCGTCGGTGCTCCAGTGGAAGCTGAGCCGGTCGCCTTCGGCGGGGCTGCTGGATGAGGTCAGGGTCAGGGCGCTGCCTGCGGCCACGGTTGTCCTGTCCGCCGCCAGCGGGCCCGGTCCGCCGGGGGACGGTGCCGGGGCCGCACGCGGCTGGTCACGGAGGCTGGGAGGAAGAATGCCCTCAGTTGGCTGTACAACTACGGGCGGCCCTCATTCACCCGAAGACCAGCGACCGGCACGTGAACGACACGTGACGGAGCGTCGGGCGTCCGGGGAACTCCGTGGCGGAACCATCATCGCGACATGCGGAAGGGCCGCGACGGACGATCCGTCGCGGCCCTCCTAGGCCGTCGGCCGCACCCGCAGGGTCGGGCCGGCGGTTCAGGCCAGCGCGAGGAACAGCTTCTCCAGCTCGGCCTCGCTCATCGGCGGGGCGTCTTCGTCGGAGGCGGCCATGCACTGGCGCATCCCGCTCGCGACGATCTTGAACCCCGCCCGGTCAAGGGCGCGCGAGACGGCGGCGAGCTGGGTGACCACATCCTTGCAGTCCCGACCCGCCTCGATCATCGCGATCACCCCGGCCAACTGGCCCTGGGCGCGACGCAGTCGGTTCAGGACCGCGCCAACCGCCTCCTCGTCCACCTGCATGTCCGGCCGCCTTTCACATCGACTGTCGATTGACAAGTGTACCCGGCGGGGTATTCATTCCCGGGCCGCCCGGATGTCCGCCGACGGACTCGGCGATGAGTTCAGCGCCGGGCCAGGCGGCGCTCGCCTCCGGCGCCGGTAGCGTACGACAGCTCGTAGTAGGCGAACACCCCGGGTTCGTCGGTGGCCGGCAGGATGTCGTCGGTGCCGATCGCGGGGGCCTGCCGGACCTTGTTCCGCGGGTACGCCACGCGCAGATAGCCCGGACCGGCCACCGCGCCCTCCAGCGGGACGAAGGCCAGACGGCGTCTGCCCATCATGCCGACCACGACGGTGGCGAAGAACGGCTCGTCGGTGGACGTCTCGACGTAGACCGACTCCAGCGTGCCGACGCGGCGGCCCTTCTCGTCGACCACGGCATGGCCGCGCCACTCGCGGATGTCTGCCATAGCGATCCCCACGGCCTCGGACCTCCCGTGTCGCGGCTGTCGCCGGATGCACAGCCCGGAGCTTCCATCCTGCGCCGGGACGGGCCCGGCGGCGCGACGAAAGGGACATACGGCGGTGACCCGACCACCCGGGGCAACCGCTGGACCCTTCCCGCCCGGTCGGGCTGGTGCTTGCGGCCGTCCTGCACTTCCTGCGGGACGAGGACAAGCCGTACCGGGTGGTGGCCGCGTCGACCTTCGGACTCCCCCGGGTGCGCCAGCCCCGACCTCGGGTGCCCTAGGACCGGTCCCTTGGGTCCTTGCCCTCGGCGAGGCGGCACAGTACCGGCCCGAGGTAGTCGACCCGGGGCCCGGGGAGGGCGGCGGCCTCGGCGGCGGTGCCGACCAGGGCGATCCGGTCGAACTCGGCGACGGCGCCGCGCGTTTGGTGGGCGGCGCTCAGCTCGGCGGGCCGCTCGTACAGTTCCCGGGCGGGCCGGTGCGGGGCGAGGTGGAGCACGCCGAGGTTGCCGTGTTCGCCCTGGACCAGCAGCCACATGGCCAGCTCCTCGGGGCGCGCCAGCACGCCGGTCTCCTCGGCGAGTTCGGCGGCGGCGCGGCGGCGCAGGGCGCAGGGGTCGAGGGGTTCGCCGTCCGGGGGCGGTTCGACGGAGCCGCCGGGCAGGCACCAGCGACCGGGGTGGGCGGTGGGGTCGGCCATCCGGCCGACCAGGATCCTTCCGTCGTCCGCGGGCTGGACGACGGCGGCGAAGAGGCAGGAGACCCGGGCGGTGGCGCCGGGGACCAGTCTGAGCGCGAAGCGGCGGTAGCGGATCCGGGCCCAGTGCAGGACCAGGGTGTCCGGGCCGTCCGCAGCAAGGCCGGTGCAGGCGACGACCGGGCGGTCGAAGAGTCCCGGGTTGGCGCTCGCGGCCTTCTCCCAGGCGTGGTCCATCGCGGCGCGGTCGGCCGGCGGGAGGGGCGGTGGCGGGGTCTCGACCAGGCGGAGCCGCGCGGGTTCCAGAAGGCGGACGGCGGCGGGCCGGGGCTCGGTCATGACGCCATGGTGGCAGCGCCGAGCAATGGATGGCGGTCGATCGGGATTGGCGTGATCGGACGACAAGCCCACGAATTATCCGGCGAGGACGGCCAGTCGACGTCCGAATTCGGCGAGGTCGTGGACGAAACGGAAATCCGGGGGATTCGCCGCTCCGGGTACGCACCTGGGCGGGCGCACCCGGAGCGGGCGTGCCCGAAGCTCAGAGGCCGGTCTGGATCTCGACGCGGTGGCGGATGTACTCGTCGGGGTGCGACTGGGCGATCGCGATGGCCGTCTCCACCAGGGCGTGCAGCTCGGCCGGGTAGGCGCGCGGCACCAGCGGGAGACCGGGGAGGATGCAGCGGCGGACGTCGAGGTCATCGTTGGCGACGAACTCCCGCAGCGCGGCCTCGTTCCAGCTGTCCCGGACGATCGCGCCCTCGTCGGCGGTCGCGTGCCGGCCGCTGACGACCGACAGGGCCGTCCAGTACCAGGCGCGGGCGGCGCCGGCGCGCTCCGGGTCGGTGCCGGTCTGCAGGTAGCCGAGCAGGGCCAGGCGGACCCGGCGCTGACCGAAGGCGATCATGGCGGGCTCGACGAAGCGGCGGTTGAAGCTCGGGTTGGGGTCGTGGACCGCAGCCTCCATCAGCGCCTCGAAGTACTCCTCGGGCAGCTCGGACCGCCCGTCGAGCGCCTTGTGGACCTCCCACCGGGCCGCGCCCGGGTAGTCCGCACCCGGCGCGACCTCGACCCCGAGCAGGAGGAGCAGCCGCGCGAGCCGCAGCTCGAACGCCTGCGCTCCGTCCTCCGCGCGTCCGGGCAACGGCTGGAGAATCCGCACCTCGCCTGCCGTGTCCTTGGTTTCCACGAACGTCCTCCTCATTCTGAGTCATCGGCAGACTACTCGCCGATACACCAGTTCGGAGGCAGTTTTCGGTCAGATGAGATCTTGGACAGCTTCCCTGACTCGAGTTTTGACGATCGCTCAGCAATCAAGTGCCGCACATCTACGGCCGGTCGGCACGCAGGGTGAGCGTCCGTCAGGACGGGCGACCGGGCGGGACCAGGCCGGACTGGTAAGCGATCGCAACGAGTTGGGCCCGGTCACGGGCGTCGAGCTTGGACATCGCCCGGTGCACATGGGTACGGACGGTGAACGGGCTGACGAACATCCGCTCGGCGATCTCCTCGTTGGTGAGCCCGGTTGCAGCCATGGACATCACCTCGCGCTCGCGGGCGGTCAGCACGGCGAGGCGCTCGGCGGGCGCGACGGCGGCCGGATCGGGCTGGGCGAGCAACTGGTCGATCACCGCCCGGGTCGCCGCGGGCGAGAGCAGGGCCTCGCCAGCCGCGACGGTGCGCACAGCGGCGAGCAGTTCCTTCGGGGCGGCGCCCTTGCCGAGGAAGCCCCCGGCGCCCGCGCGTAGCGCCTGGGCCACGTACTCGTCGATCTCGAAGGTGGTGAGGATGAGCACCCGGGTGCCGGACAGCTCCTCGTCGCCGCAGATCTCGGCGGTGGCGCCGAGGCCGTCGACGCCGGGCATCCGGATGTCCATCAGGACGATGTCGGGCTTGGTGGCCTGGGCGAGTTCCACCGCCTCCCGGCCGTCGGCGGCCTCGCCGACCACCTCCATGTCCTCCTCCGCGTCGATCAGCACCCGGAAGGCGCCGCGCAGCAGGGCCTGGTCGTCGGCGAGCAGCACGCGGATGGTCATGTACGGTCGTTGTCCTTTCGGATGGCGCGATCTTGTCGGACGGAGCGGTCAGGGCGGGCGGCGCCGCCGGGCCGGGTGAAGCGGTCGGGCAGCACCGGGCAGTCCCGTCGGACGGCGGGGGCGGTTCGGGCCGGCTCCTCGGGCCGGGCGGTCTCCTCCGCCCGTACGGCGCCGTCGTCCCGGGCGCCGGTGCGCAGCGGCAGCTCGGCGAGGACCACGAAACCGCCGTCGGGCTGCCGGTCGGCGGTGAGCCGGCCGCCGACCGCGCCGGCCCGCTCGCGCATGCCGATCAGGCCGAAGCCGCTCTCGCCGGCGGCCGGCTGGGGCAGCAGGGCGGTACGGGGGCGCCCGGTGGCGAGCGGGCGGCCGTTGACGACGCTGACGGCGACCCGGCTGCCGCTGTAGGAGAGGGTGACCTCGGCGTCGGCGCCGTGGGCGTGCTTGGCGACGTTGGTCAGCGACTCCTGGAGGATCCGGAAGGCGGTGAGGTCGACGCCGGGCGACAGCGGCCGGGCCTCGCCCTCGACGCTGAGCCGCACCGGCAGGCCGGCCCGCTCGAAGGTGTTGATCAGCTCGGGCAGGCGGTCCAGACCGGGGGTGGGTTCCAGCGGGGCCGGCTCCTCTGCTCGGCGCAGCAGGCCGACGGTGGCACGCAGCTCCTGGAGGGCGGAGCCGGTGGAGTCGGTGATGTGGCTGAGCACCTTGCGGGCCTGGACCGGGTGGGTGTCCATGAGGTGGACGGCGATGCCGGCCTGGGCGTTGGCGAGGGCGATGTGGTGGGCGACGACGTCGTGCAGGTCGCGGGCGATCCGGATCCGCTCGTCGGCGACCCGCCGACGGGCTTCCTCCTCGCGGGTGCGTTCGGCGCGTTCGGCGCGCTGCTCGATCTCGGCGAGCTGGGCGCGGCGGTTGCGGATGGAGTCGCCGAGGGCGCCGGGCAGCAGAGCCCAGGCGAGCACGCTGATCCGCTCGCCGATCGGGCCGCCCGGGCCGGCCAACAGGGACATCCCGAAGAGCAGGACGGCGGTGACGATCGAGGCGCGCAGGGCGGTGGAGCGGTTGGTGTGGACGGCGAGGAAGTAGAGCGCGAGCAGCAGGGGGGTGGCCAGCATCGGGGTGAGCCGGTGGCTGGTCGGAGTGAGCAGCATGGTGCAGACCAGCGTGACGACGACCACCGCGCGCGGGTGGCGGCGGTGGAGGAACACGGCGGCGGCTGCGATCAGCGCCAGGACGCCGGTGGCCGGGTCGACCGGGGTGAAGCGCCCGCTGGTCTGGTCGACCGTGACGCCGAGGGCGGTGATCGCGATCATGGCCACGCCGCCGACGGCGTCGAGCAGCCGGGGGTGGCCGCGGCGCAGGCGCTGCCAGGTGTCGCTCATAGTCGTGCTCTCCGGGTCGGGTGTGCCCTGGCCGCACCCTCGCCGGGTTCTGCCAGTTCGTGCCGCGCCGCGCCCCGGGTGGGGTACGGCGCGCCGGGTCGGGGGCCGCCGCGCGGGCGGCGCCCCGACAGCAACGTTAACGGTTGGGGGCGAACCGGTGTCCGAGCCGACCGCTGCCGGACCGGGCCCTGCCAGATGGCAGGGCCCGGTCCACGCAGTGCCGGGCGGTGCCGGTTCGTACCGGGCGACACCGGTCGGTGCCGGGACTAGACGGTGACCGACTCGCGGACCGGGACCGTCGGCTCGGGGGCGGCGGCGTGCAGCTCGCTGCCCTCGACGTCGACGTCCGGTATCAGCCGGTCGAGCCAGCGCGGCAGCCACCAGGCACGGCGGCCGAGCAGGGCGAGGACGGCGGGGACGATGGTCATCCGGACCACGAAAGCGTCGAAGGCGACGGCCGCGGCGAGGCCCAGGCCCATCATCTTGATCATCGGCTCGCTCATCCCGATGAAGCCCGCGAAGACGGCGATCATGATGAAGGCGGCGGCGGTGACCACCCTGGCGTTGTGCCGGAAGCCGGTGACGATGGCCTCACCCGGCTGCTCGCCGTGCACGTAGCCCTCGCGGATCCGCGTGACCAGGAACACCTCGTAGTCCATGGCGAGGCCGAAGACCACGCCGATCATGAAGATCGGCATCATGCTCATCACCGGGCCGGTCTGCTCCACGCCGATCAGGTCGGCCAGCCAGCCCCACTGGAAGACCGCGACCACGGCGCCGAGCGCGGCGGCCACCGAGAGCAGGAAGCCGAGCGCGGCCTTGAGCGGGACGAGGACGGAGCGGAAGACCACCAGCAGCAGCAGGACGGCGAGGCCGACGACCACGGCGAGGTAGGGCAGCAGCGCGTCGGTGAGCTTCTGCGAGACGTCGATGTTCATCGCCGTCGTACCGCTGACCAGGACCGTCGCCCCGGTGGAGGCCTTCAGGCCGGCCGCGTGGCCGCGGATGGTGTGGACCAGGTCCTTGGTCGCGGCCTCGGCCGGGCCGGTGGCCGGGATGGCGTTCAGCAGGGCGGTGTCGCCCGCCTTGTTGAACATCGGCGGCGTCACCGTGACCACGCCGGGCAGGCCGGAGACGGTCTTGGCGACCTCGCCCGCGGCGGCCTTCGGGTCCGCGGTGCCCTTGGCGTCCACCAGGACGGTCAGCGGGCCGTTGAAGCCGGGGCCGAAGCCCTCGGACAGCTGGTCGTAGGCGCGGCGCTGGGTGGTGGAGGTGGGCTTGGCTTCGTCACCGGGCAGGCCGAGCCGCAGGTCGAGCGCGGGGGCCGCGAGCGCGCCGAGGCCGATCACGCCGAGCACCAGCACCGCGAGCGGGCGGCGCAGCACGAAGCGGGCCCAGCGGGCGCCGCCGTTCTCCTTGGCCCCGGTCGGCTGGGCGGCGCCCTCGGCCTTGCGGACCTTGCGGGGCAGCACCTTGCGGCCCATGAAGCCGAGCAGCGCGGGCACCAGTGTGAGCGCGACCAGCACGGCGATGACGACGGTGCCGGCCGCGGCCATGCCCATCTTGGCGAGGAGCGGGATGCCGACCACGGAAAGCCCGGCGAGGGCGATCACCACGGTGAGACCGGCGAAGACCACCGCGGAGCCGGCGGTGCCGACGGCCCGGCCGGCCGCCTCCTGCGGGGTGCGGCCCTCGGAGAGCTCGGCCCGGTAGCGGGAGACGATGAACACGGCGTAGTCGATGCCGACGGCGAGGCCGAGCATCATCGCCAGCGTACCGGTGGTCGAGGAGAGGCCGAGCGTGCTGCCGAGCGCGGTGATCAGGGACATCCCCAGGCCGACGCCGATCACGGCGGTGAGCAGCGGCAGGCCGGCGGCGACCAGCGAGCCGAAGGTGATCACCAGGACGACGGCGGACAGCGCCATGCCGATCGCCTCGCTGCTGCCACCCGCCTCGGGCTTGGCCATCAGCGCGTTGCCGCCGATCTCGACCTTGAGCCCGGCGTCCCGGCCGTGCTGGGCGGCCTGCTGGAGGGCGTCGGTGGCGCCCTCGGACAGCTCGCCGGCCTTGGCGGAGTAGTTGACCGTCGCGTACGCCGTGGTGCCGTCCTTGGAGACGGCGCCCTGCATCGTGAACGGGTCCACCACGCCGGTGACCTGCTCGGCGTGGGCGAGCTCGGCGACCGTCTTCTCCACGGCCTGCTGGTTGGGCTGCGCGGTGATCTTCTGGCCGGAGGGCGCGACGAACACCAGGCGGGCCGAGGCTCCGTCGGCGTGCCCGCCGGGGAAGCGCTCGTTCATCAGGTCGAAGGCCTTCTGCGCTTCCGTGCCGGGCATCGAGAAGCCGTCGTCAGGGGCGGCGGGCGCCTTGGCTGCCAGGACTCCGCAGACCGCCAGCGCGGCGACCCAGAGCAGGGTCACCAGCCGACGCCGGACGAAGGCCCATCGGCCCAGGCGGTAGAGGAACGTGGCCACGGGAGAGCGGACTCCTTCGGGTTCGGGTTCGGGGACGGGTGAACGGGGGCGGACCTGGTCCGCCCGCAGCATGACCAATCCTTGATCGCGGACCCCTGCTCCGTCGTCGTCTCTGCGCAGGCCGTTTGCGTACTGCGGACGCAGTACGGCCCTCCCTCGTACGGAGGAGCGCACGCCCCGCACCGGAAGCAGCCGCAGGCTCGCCCGGAATCAGCCGGGAGCAGGGTGGTGGCCTGCGGCGGGAGCAGTCGCGGGTCACCTGGGCGGGCGGCGACGACGGGCCGGGGCCGCCCGGGCGAAGTAGCGTGATGTGCCTGGCCCGACCGTTTCCGTACGGTTCGGGTTGATCCGACCCGATCGGTGCTGACCCCACCCCGCCGCCGGAGGTGCTCCATGGGCGTTCCAGCCGCCCGCATCGTGTTCGACGAGAACGACCGCGCGGCCGTCGCCGACGCCGTGACCGAGATGCTCACCACCGGCGCGCTCACCCTCGGTCCGTGGACCGAGCGCTTCGAGCAGGCCTTCACCGCCGAGCACGGCGCCTCGCACGCCGTCGCGGTGAGCAGCGGCACGGCGGCGCTGGAGGTGATCCTGCGCACCGTCGACGTCCGGGGCCGCGACGTGGTCGTCCCCGCCGTCACCTTCTACGCCACGGCCGGCGCGGTGGTCCACGCGGGCGGCCGCCCGGTGTTCGCCGACGTCGACCCGGCCACCCTCGCGCTCTCCCCCGAGACCTTGGCCGCGACCCTCACCCCGGATACCGCGGCCGTCGTACTCGTCCACATCGGCGGGCTGGTGACCCCGCAGGTGAACGCCCTGCGCGCGCTCTGCGACCAGCGCGGCATCCCGCTGATCGAGGACGCCGCGCACGCCCACGGCAGCAGCTACAACGGCCGTGCCGCCGGGACCTTCGGCTTGGCCGGGGCCTTCTCCTTCTACCCGACCAAGGTCACCACCAGCGGCGAGGGCGGCATGATCCTCACCGAGTCGCCGGAACTGCGCGACGAGGCCAGGATCTACCGCGACCAGGGCAAGGGCTCCTTCGGCACCAACCACCACGTCCGGCTCGGCTACTCCTGGCGGATGAGCGAGCTGCACGCCGCCGTCGGCACGGTGCACCTGCGCCGTCTCAAGGAGTTCATCGAGACCCGCCGCGCCGTCGCCCGCCGCTACGACACGGCACTGGCCGGCCTGGACGGGCTGGAGCCGGTGCTCGAACCGGCCGGCTGCCGCGGCAACTACTACAAGTACGTGGCGCTGCTGCCGCCCGGCGTCGACCGCGCCGCGTTCAAGCGGGCGGTGGCCCAGGAGTACGGCGTACGACTGTCCGGCGAGGTGTACGACCTGCCGCTTCACCTGCAGCCGGTGCTCGAACCGTACCGGGGCGGGCCGCTGCCGGCAGCCGAGGACGTCTGCGCCCGGCAGGTCTGCCTGCCGGTGCACTCCGACATGACCGAGGACGAGGTGGAGTTGGTGATCGAGGCCGTCTCGGCGGTGCACCGGCGGATGGCCGGGTAGCCGGAGCGAAGGGAGCAAGACCGTGCGGATAGCCGTCACCGGTGGCTGCGGGTTCATCGGCTCACACGTCGTGGACCACCTGATCGCGGCCGGCCACGAGGTCCTCGCCGTGGACCCGAACGACAAGTACCTCCACCCCGACGCCGAGCACGCCCGGATCGACGTCCTCGACCTGCCGGCCCTGACCTCGGCGCTGGCCGGCAGCGAAGTCGTCTACCACCTCGCCGCGATGGCCGACGTCGAGCAGGTCTTCGCCGACCCGGTCCGGGCCGTGCGCACCAACATCGACGGCACCGAGGCCGTCCTGGAGGCCGCGCGGCGCAGCGGCCTGAGCCGCACCGTCCTGGCAAGCACCGTATGGGTCTACGGCGCCGCCCTCACCGACGAGCAACTCGACGGCGAGGAACAGGAGTTGGACGAACACGTACCGATCGAGCTGGAACACAGCGGGCACCTGTACGTGGCCACCAAGCTCGCCGCCGAGATGCTGGTGCACAGCTACCGCGAGCTGTACGGGCAGCACTTCACCATCCTGCGCTACGGCATCCCGTACGGCCCGAGGATGCGTGACGAGCTGGTCGTCGCCCGGTTCGTCCAGGCCGCGCTGACCGGGCGGCCGATCACCATCGCCGGGGACGGCCGGCAGAGCCGCAACTTCGTCTACGTCGAGGACCTCGCCGACGCCCACGTCCGGGCCCTCTCCCCCGACGCCGAGGACCAGACCTTCGCTCTGGAGGGCTCGACGGCCGTCTCGGTGCGCGACATCGCCGACACCGTCGACCGGCTGCTGGGACCGGTCACCATCGAGCACATCGGCGGCCGCAAGGCCGACTACACCGGGCGGCGGATCTCCTCCGCCCAGGCCAAGCGGCTGCTCGGCTGGTCGCCGCGGACCAACTTCGCCGACGGCGTGCGCCGGTACGCCGACTGGTACCGAACCTCCGCCGCCGCGTCCGCCGCCGGCTGACCGGGGCCGCCCGATGCCGCACGCCCTACTGGTCTCCGGCTCGCTCGGCCGGGGCCACGACGTGATGGCACAGGCCTGCGCGGACACCCTGCGGGAACGAGGCTGGACCACCAGCACCGTGGACGCGATGGCCCTGCTCGGGCAGCGCTCGGGCGCCGCCGGGGAGGCCGTCTTCCGGCGGCTGCTCGACCTGCCCGGGGTCTACGACGCCTTCCACTTCTCGGCGCTGCGCCCGGGCGCGCGGCTCGCCCTGCTCGCCGACGCGGCCGCCCGCACCCGGCTGGTGCCCGCGCTGCGGGAGCTGGTCGGGGCACAGCGGCCGCAGCTGGTGGTCTCGGTGTTCGCCACCGCCACCTCGGCGGTCAACAAGCTGCCGGACCGGGACTTCCCGCACCTCGTGTTCTGCACGGACGTCACGCCGCACCGGCTCTGGGTGCAGGACGGCACCGACCTGTTCCTGGTCACCTCCGAGGTCGCCGCCTGCGCGGTGCGCCGCTACCGGCCGGACGCCGACATCGCCGTGGTGCCCGCGCCGCTGCGGCAGCCGTTCTACCGGGCGCCGGGCCGGGCCGAGGCGCGCGCCGAGCTGGGCGTCCCGCCGGAGGCCGGGTGCGTACTGCTGATGTCCGGCTCCTGGGGGCTCGGGCCGATCGCCCGCACCGCCGCTTCGCTCGCCGCCTCCGGGCCGCACGTGCTGGCCGTGGCGGGGCACAACCAGGAACTGGAGGGGCGGCTGCGGGCGGCCGCGCGCGGCCGGCCCCGACTGCACCCCTTCGGCTACACCGACCGGATCCCGGTGCTGATGGCGGCCGCGGACCTGGTGGTCACCAGTTCCGGCGACACCTGCAGCGAGGCCCGGGCGCTCGGGCGGCGCCTGCTGCTGCTCGACGTGGTGCAGGGCCACGGGCGGGACAACCTCCAGCACGAACTGGAGCTCGGCCACGCCGATGTCGCCACGGCCCGTCCGGCCGAGGTGGTCCGCAACGCGCTCGCGGCACTGGGGCGGCCGGAGCCGCAGCCGTCGGTCGGGGCCTCACCGGACGGGTGGCGCAAGGGCTTCGGGGCGGCGCTGGAGCGGGTGGGGTTGGGGTAGCCCGGCGCGAAGCGGGCGCTAGCCCTGGCGGCGGGCAAGAGGCGGGACGCCGTGGTCGCGCAGCGGGCCGAGGGTGAGGGCGCGGTCCCGGCAGTGAGCGGCGATCAGCGGGAGGGCGGCGAGGGTGGCGCGCCAGGAGTCGGGGGCGGAGGTGCAGTCGGAGTCGTGCAGCAGGAGGGTCGCTCCGCCGGTGAGACCGGGGCGGGCGGTGGCGTAGACGGAGGCGCCGGTGGCCTCGGCCGTCCAGTCCCGGCCCCAGGCCGTCCAGAGCACGCTGCGCAGGCCGAGGCAGCGGGCGGCCAGGGCCGGGCCGGCGGTCAGCACGCCGTACGGCGGGCGGTACCAGAGCGGGCGGGCGCCGCACACCTCGGTCACGGCCTCGGTGGCGCGGCGCAGTTCGCGCAGGTCGCGGGCCGGGGCCGGGTACCACTGCTGCCTGTGGCGCCAGCCGTGCACGGCGACCTCGTGGCCGCGCAGCACCAGTTCGCGGCCGAGCGCGGGAGCGCGTTCCAGCATCGTGCCGAGCAGGAAGAAGGTGGCGCGGGCGCGGAGTTCGTCCAGGGCGTCGAGGACGTACGGAGTGCTGCGCGGGTCGGGGCCGTCGTCGAAGGTCAGGGCGAGGTGGCACGGGTCGGAGCCGTACCCGGCGGTGCGGCGGGCCAGGGTGCGGCGCACCGGCGGGAGGCGGACCGCCGCCGGGGCGAGGTGCAGGAACTCCAGGCCCGCCGCGGTGGCGAGGGCCGTGGTCACCCGGAGGCTCATCCGAAGCGGGAGGCCATCCGTCGGAACACGCTGGGCGCGACACCGTGGATCCGGGCCGGGAAACCGAGCCAGTGCGGCACGTAGAGGCGGTCACGCTCAGTGGTGATGGTGGCGACGACCGTGTCCGCGACCCGCTCAGCCGAGACGGGGCGCGGCCGCTCGCGATGGTACGGGGTCCCGCGCCGGTCGAAGAACGGGGTGTCGACCGCTCCCGGCAGGACCAGGCGCACCCCGACGCCGGTGCCGCGCAGCTCGTACCAGAGGCTCTCGGCGAACATCGCCAGGCCGGCCTTGGTGGCCGCGTAGCCGGATTCGTCGCGCACGCCGACCTGGCCAGCCATGGAGCCGAGCAGCACGATACGGCCGTGGCGGCGTTCCAGCATGCCGGGCAGCAGGAGGCGGACCAGGCGCAACGGGGCGGCGAGGTTGACCTCGATCATCCGGTCCAGGGTGTCGGAGGGTGTCTCGGCGAACGGCCCGCGCCAGCCGAGGCCTGCGCCGGCGATCAGCGCGTCCACCCGGCCGGTCTCGGCGAGCGCGGCCTCAGCGAGGCGGCCGGGGCCGTCGGGTTTGCTGAGGTCCTCGGGCAGGGCGTGCCCGCCGGTACGTTCGGCGAGCGCGTCCAGTCGGGCGCGGTCGGTGCCGGAGAGCAGGGTCTGCCAGCCGGCGTCGGCCAGACGGGTGGCGGTGGCGAGTCCGATGCCGGAGGAGGCGCCGGTGATCAGCACGACGGGCCGGTCGGTCGGTTCCGACCGTCGGGTTCGGGACTGGACTTCCTCCGCCATCGTGCACCTGCCGCTCCGTGGGCGTTCCGCCGTCCGATTTGTCCGGCAAGTCACCTTCGCACGGCAGATCCGTCCGGGCTACCGGGGCGGGACGGCGGGCTCCGCCTCCGTGTCCGCCTGCGGGGCGGCCAGCTCGGCCGACTCGCCCTCCAGTTCACCGAACCGGGAGAGCAGGAACGTTCCGCCGACGGCCACGGCGAAGCCCGTCAGGGCGCACCAGGCGAAGCCCGGGCGCGCGGCGTCTCCCAGCGACAACACCCCGACCAGGGCCGGGCCGAAGGTCTCGGCCAACGTCCCGGCGGCGGTCGCGGCCGTCACGGTGCCGCGCTGCAGGGCCAGGGCGTAGGCGAGGTAGCCGCCCAGCCCGCCGACGACCAGGGCGTAGGCGGCGGGATCGGTCAGGACGCCGACCAGGCCGGAAGTGTCCATGACGCGCACCGCCAAGCTGGTGATCCCGAAGCCCACCCCCGCCAGCAGCCCGAGCCCGGCCGCCGCCGCGGTGCCGTCCCGGCGGACCAGGACCAGGGTGGCCAGGAGCATGACGGCCGTGGTGGCCAGCAGCGCCCAGTGGAAGGCGGCCGGCGCGTACTCCCGGCCCTCCCTGCCGGAGCCGAGCGCGAGCAGGGTGAGACCGATGACCACCGCGAGGATGCCCGCGACGTCGCTGCGGCGCAGTCGGGCACCCAGTAGCCAGACGGCGGCCAGGGCGGTGACGGCGAGGCTTGCGTTGGTGACGGCCTGGACCAGGAAGAGCGGGAGGCTGCGCAGGGCGACGATGCTCAGCACGAAGCCCAGGATGTCCAGGAGGGTGCCGACGATGAACTGCCAGGACCGCACCAGCGCGGCCAGCAGGCCCGCCCGCACCCGGTCCACCCGCGGCGCCGAGCACGCCCCGCGCGCCTGGAACACCGCCCCGAAGCCGAAGCAGACGGTGGCGAACAGCACGGTGGTGAGTCCCAGCAGCATCCCTCTCCCAGCCTCGCGGGGCAGCATCGGTTTCACCACCAGTCTGTGCCCGGGGTGGCGGGGACGCACGGGTGAGGCAGGTGGGGGGTGATGGTCGTTCCGGGCTCGGCGGGCCGAGCAGTCCGGCGGGTCGGACAACGGGTGCCCGTGGCCCGACCCGCCGGCCGGAGTCTCACGGGACGGCCGACCTCCCGGCGGGCGCATGACCGCAACGGGCGCTTTCTCCAGCCACGGCTTCCCCTCGCGCCCTGCCCCCGTCGGAACAGACCCGGCTACCCTTCGGACAGGCGAGGGCGGAGAGGGCGGGATCAGCCGAGCGCGGTGGCCAGCAGTGCGGCTGCCTTCGCGACCAGCGGTTCGTCCACTCGGGCGGCCGGGTCGGTCGGCTCGGTGGTCAGCACGGCGAGGACCACCGGGTGGCCGGCCGGCGTCCAGGCGATGCCCACGTCGTTGGTGGTGCCGTAGCCGCCGGTGCCGGTCTTGTCGCCGATCGTCCAGTCCTGCGGCAGGCCCGCGCGGAGGCGGTGGGTGCCCGTGGTGTTGCCGCGCAGCCAGGTGAGCAGGCGTTCGCGCTGCCGAGGCGGGAGGGCGTGGCCGAGGGCCAGGTGGCGGTAGCTGCGGGCGATGGCGTGCGGGCTGGTGGTGTCGGTGATCCGGTCGGGCTCGCCCGAGTTCAGTTCGGGCTCCCAGCGGTCCAGACGGGTGGTCCGGTCGCCGATCGAGCGGGCGAAGCGGGTGACGGCGGTCGGCCCGCCCAGTTCGCGGAGCAGCAGGTTGGCGGCGGTGTTGTCGCTGTGGTCGATGGCGGCCGCGCAGAGCTCGCCGACGGTCATGCCATCGGCGAGGTTGGCGGGCAGGCCGGTGACGGGTGCACCGCTGGCGCGGTCGATGTCGGCCTGGGTGTAGTGGATGCGCTTGGCGAGGAACTCGCCATCGTGGTCGAGGTCGCGCAGGACGGCGCCGACGGCGACGGTTTTGAACACCGAGCAGATCGGGAACCGCTCGTCCGCCCGGTAGCGGACGGTCCGGCCGGTGGCGAGGTTGCGTCCGTAGACGCCGAGCCGGGCGGAGTGTGCCTGTTCGAGCTCGGCCAGCGAGCGGTGGGTGTCCGCCGCGTCCACCGCGTGTGCCGTTCCCCCGGTCGACGCCGCGACGGCGACCGCCGCCGCTCCCACGCCGAGGGCAAGGACGGATCGGCGGCTGTGCCGGGATTCCGAAGACTGCGCGTACATGGTTCCCCTCTGTCCGAATCGCGCGGCGCGAACCGCGTCCGTGACCGACAGGACGCGGTGGCCGCTCCGACGGTTCGTCAACAATCGGGGATGTCAGGCTGGTCAGGGCCGCAACGCCACGCCCGCGTACCCGGTGGAGTCGGAGGCCGAGAGGGGTGGCCCGTCCGCCGCGGGCCGCCAGTGCGGGATGGGGACCACGCCGGGGGGCAGCAGGGTCCAGCCGTCGAAGAAGCGGGCGAACTCGGCGCGGGTGCGGGCCTGCACGGCGGTGCCGGCGGCCTCGTAGATGCCGACGATCCGACCGATCTCCTCGGGGGCGAACTCCGCGGTGACGTGGGTCATCACCAGGGCGCTGCCCGGGGCGAGGACGGACTTGAGGTGGTCGACCAGCTCGTACGCCCCGTGGGCGTCGGGGACGAAGTGGAGCAGCGCGTTGAGGGACAGCGCGACCGGGCGGCCGAAGTCGATGGTGTCGCGCAGACCGGGGGCGGCGAGCAGGCCGACGGGGTCGGTGACATCCGCCTCGACGTACGCGGTGCGTCCCTCGGGGGTGCCGGTGAGCAGGGCCTGGGCGTGGGTCAGGACGATCGGGTCGTTGTCGGCGTAGACGACCCGGGCGTACGGTTCGACGCTCTGGGCGACCTCGTGCAGGTTGGGCGAGGTGGGGATGCCGGTTCCGATGTCGAGGAACTGGTCGATGCCGGCCAGGGCGAGGGCGCGGGTCGAGCGCTGCACGAAGGAGCGGTTGGCCCGGGCGGCGTCGCGCACCCAGGGCGCGATGGCGAGGACGTGCCCGGCGGCCTCACGGTCGGCGGCGAAGTTGGTGAAGCCACCGAGGTAGTAGTCGTACATCCGGGCTGAATGCGGCACGTTCAACCGCAGGTCGACTCCGTCGTAGAGACTCATCCCGCTCCCCCCTCGGCATCGCGGACACGGTCCGATTGCTGCCCGCGCCATCCGGGGGCCAATCGTCTCCACTGGGGCTCAACTGAGGCTCAACGAATCGCCACATCCCATGAGATGACAATCTGTATTCGGTTTGCAGCCTGGAGTGACAGGCCTGATGGAATGAGGATGGGCGCGGACAGCCCGACCCTCGGGTGGCGCGGTCAGCAGCCGACGGCCACGGAAAGCAGGCTCGATGACGATCGACAGGGGTGCCCTCGTTCGCGGGCACCAGGGAGGGGCGGCGGTGGAGCACACCCGCGGGACCGGGACGCAGTGGGTGGCCGAAAGCAACGTCGGCCTGCGCCTGGACCTCACCTACGCCGCGTTCTGCGAGACCCACCAACCGGCTTGGCGTGCCCTCGCGTTGACCCGGATAGGCAGCCAGGCCGACGCCGTGCTGGTGGTCGAGGCGGTCAAGGCCGACCTGGCCCGCAGCTGGCCGCAGGTGCTGCGGTTCGAGGAACCCGCCGCGTACGCCTGGCGGTTGGCCACCCGGCATGTCGCGGACTGGGTGGCCGCCGATGAGCCGGTCGAGGTCGAGGCGGTCACCTTCGCGGCCGTGATCGGGGCGTTCAAGCAGGTTGCCGACGGGCTGCTGCACAGCGAGGCGGACGAAGTGCGGCTGTACGCGGCGATCCTCGAGCTGCCGGACCGGCAGCGGGATGTGGTGATCCTGCGCTATCTGCTGGGTCTGCACGCCAAGGTGATCGCCGCGTACCTGGGACGGCCGGTGGCGACGGTGCACTCCAATCTCCGGCACGCCCGGGAGCGGCTGGCGCGCAGGCTCGGCGTGCGCGAACTGCCGGACCGGGGAGGGGAACTGTGACCACCGACCACGAGGAGCGGGCACCGAACAGGGCGTGCACCGCCGGCGGGGTGCGCGCGGTGTTCCACGTGCCCCGACCCGAACGTGCCCACGCCGAGCGCATCGCGGCCCTGCGACAGGCCCGGTTGACCGCCGCCCCGGCCCACCTGCCCACCGAGCACGAGCAGGCCACCTTCGAACTGGGCCTGGTGGTCGCCCTGGTGCTGGGCGCGCCGTGCGCCTCCCGGGGACTGGACCTGCTGGTCAACGCGCGCCGGATCCAACCGGAGGGAGCGGAGGTGTTCGGCGCGCTGCTGTACGCCACCGGCAAGGAGGAGGCCGCCGAGTTCTGGTGGCGCTTTGCCGCCGGCTCGGGCAGCGGGACGGCCGCGTACTGCCTGCACCTGCACCACCTCAGGCTCGGCGAGACCGACGACGCCGACTACTGGCGGGCCTGGTCGGAGCAGCTGTCCACGGCTGAACGCCCGCCCGCGCCAAGGCCTTTGCTGATGAGCAGGCCGCTGCTGCCGGAGGACGTACGGCGCGACATCCTCGCCCGGGTGCACCACGGGCTGGCGCCGCAGCTGCCGCCCACGCTGGTCGCGGTGATCGACGGGCTGCCGTTGCAGGGCGGGGAGAGCGAGGACGAGGAGGAGGTGCCGAACCCGTGGGGGCTCACCTCGGGGGCGACTTCGACCTGCTCCTGGGACCCGCCGTGGGGGCCCGCAAAGGGGCGCGAGGACTCATTGGGGTGAGCTTATCGCGCCAGCCCGCGCTCCCTCGTTCAGGTGAGCGCGGACAGTCTGGCGACGACATTCCGGCCGAGCAGGTGGACGGCATGGACATCGAGGCGGTGCGCACCGCCGCCCGCGCGCGGTCGAGCGCGCCTCAGCAGTGGTCCAGTCCAATCCCCCAATCCCCGTATCCGGAAAGGCAGTCCGGAAAGGCCGTTCACCGGAGGCGGCGATAGAATTCCGAACATGGGAGAGCGCCCCGGCGCACCGACTGCGCCGCCCCTCGTCCTGGTCACCGACCGCGACTCCAAGCTGATCGACCCGGCCCGGGCCTACCACCTCGGCCGTGACCCGACCAGCGAGATCGTCCTGGACGACCCGCGGGTCTCCTGGCACCATGCGGTGCTGCGCACCGACGAGGGCCACTGGCTGCTGGAGGACGTCGGCAGCACCAACGGCACCTACGACCAAGGCCAGCGGATCAGCCGCGAAGACGTCGGCCCTGGCACCCGGCTGCACTTCGGCGATCCGGCCACCGGCCCCTCCGCGACCTTCGCCGAGCTGCCCGGCCCCGCCCCGGGCAAGCGCACCGCCCTGCTCACCCCGCAGTCCTCCGGCGTCTTCCGCAGCCCGAGCACCGTCCTCCAACTACCCGACCGCACCGTACGGATCGGCCGCTCGGACGACAACGACCTGGTGCTGGACGACCTGGTGGTCTCCCGACACCACGCCGAGCTGCGGGAACTGCCGGCCGGCGGCCACGAGATCGTCGACCTGGACAGCCACAACGGCACCTACCTCAACGGCCGCCCGGTCAAGCGCGCCCCGGTCAGCCCGGCCGACATCGTCGGCATCGGCCACTCCGCGCTCTGCCTGGTCGACGGCCGGCTGGTCGAGTACACCGACACCGGCGAGATCTCGCTCGACGTCCAGCACCTGGTCGTCCGGGTCGGCCCGGACCACCGGGTGCTGCTGAACGACGTCAGCTTCCCGCTCGCCGAGAAGGCGCTGCTCGCGGTGGCCGGCCCGAGCGGCGCGGGCAAGTCCACCCTGCTCAACGCGCTCACCGGGCTGCGCCCCGCCGACCAGGGCACCGTGCTGTACGACGGGCGCGACCTCTACCACGACTACGCCGAGCTGCGCCGGAGGATCGGTCTCGTCCCGCAGGACGACATCCTGCACACCCAGCTGACCGTCCGCCGTGCCCTGTCCTACGCCGCCGAGCTGCGCTTCCCCGGTGACACCGCGAAGGAGGAGCGGGAGGCCCGGGTCGCCGAGGTGATCCACGAACTGGGCCTGGACGAGCGGGACGAGCAAGTGATCGCCAGTCTCTCCGGCGGCCAGCGCAAGCGGGTCAGCATCGCCCTCGAGCTGCTCACCAAGCCCTCGCTGCTCTTCCTCGATGAGCCGACCTCCGGCCTGGACCCGGGCATGGAACGCTCGGTGATGCAACTGCTGCGCGGGCTGGCCGACGACGGCCGCACGGTCGTCGTGGTGACGCACAGCGTGCTGAGCCTCAACGTGTGCGACCGCCTGCTGGTGCTCGCCCCCGGCGGCCGGACGGCCTACTACGGGCCGCCGACCGAGGCGCTGGCGTACTTCGGCTACGAGGAGTGGCCGGAGGCCTTCGAGGCGTTCGAGAACGACGCCGAGGGGATCTGCCAGCAGCGGTTCCGCGCCTCGCCGCAGTACCAGCGGTACGTGAAGGCCGAAGCGGCGCACCCGCTGCCCGATCCAGTGGCGTCCGCTCCGACGATCGGCCACGAGAAGCCGCAGAGCTGGCTCGCCCAGCTGGGCACCCTGGTGCGCCGGTACACCGCGGTGCTCGCCGCCGACCGCCTGTTCCTCACCGTCATGGTCGCTCTGCCGTTCGTCATCGGCCTGATGTGCCGGGTGATGGCCGGCTCTCGGCTCACCGATGAGAACGCCATCAACTGCCTGCTCACGCTCTGCCTCGGCGGTGTGCTCATCGGCTCGGCCAACGCAGTACGCGAGGTGGTCAAGGAGCGCGCGATCTACCGGCGGGAGCGCGTGGTCGGACTGTCCCGCTCGGCCTACCTGGTCTCGAAGGTGGTGGTGCTCGGCGCGATCACGGTGGGTCAGGCCGCGGTGCTGACCGTGGTCGGCCTGGCCGGGGTCACGCTCACCGCGCAGGCGCGGCCGAACGCCCCGCCCCCGGTGACGACCGGCGTGCTGATGCCCCAGCTGCCCGAACTGATCATCGCGGTCGCACTGCTCGCGTTCTCCGCGATGACGCTCGGCCTGGTGGTCTCCGCGCTCGTCGACAAGGAGGAGACCACGATGCCGCTGCTGGTGCTCCTCGCCATCGTCCAGATCGTCTTCAGCGGCCTGATGCTCAAGCTGCAGGGCGTGCCCGGCCTGGAGCAGTTCGCCTGGATGATTCCGTCCCGGTGGGGCCTGTCGGCCATGGCCCGCACGGTCGACCTGGGCCGGCTCACCGTCCCGACTCCGATCACCGGGGACCCGATGTTCCGCCACGAACGCGCCGGGTGGGTGCTCAGCATGGTCGCGTTGCCCGTCCTCGCGGCGGCGTACGGGTTGGTGGTGCTCGCCCTGCTGCGGCGGCACGAGCCGGCGATCATGCGCAAGTAGCCGCCCCGGCGCCCGCCGGTAGAGTGGGAACCGAACTGTGGTGCGAGTGCCGCACGCAGCCCTGCCCCCCGGCTCCGGCTCGCGCGGCGGAGGAAAAGTAGCCGCCCATGGACGAGTTCGCGTTCCGCCCGACCCATGTCGCCCCGCCGACCGGGATGGCGACCTGGGCGGCCCCGGATCCGGCGCGGCCCTCCGCCCGGCTGGACCCGCTGCTCCCGCTGCGGCTGATCGCCGGCCAGGGCGACTGGGCGCAGGTGCTCTGCGCCAACGGCTGGACCACCTGGGTGGACGGCCGCCTGCTGGTCGCCCTCCCCCAGCCGCCGCCCGCCGCCGGGGGCCCGCCCGCCCGGACCGCCGACCCGCGCCCGGCACTCGCCGAGGCCGAGGCCGCACTGGCCCGCTACCGCGCCCTGCTGGAGGACCTCGCGGCCGGCGCCCTGGACCTGGAGTCCTTCCGGGAGCGGGCCCGCGGCCTGCGGATCGGCCTGGTGGCGGATGGCGAGGAGCTCTGGGTGTTCGACCCGGTGCACGACCGTTGGTGCTACTGCGACGGGCTGCAGCTGCAGACCTACGCGGCCACCGACCGGCCCGCGCCGCAGTCCGCGCTCTCGCCTCCGCAAGCGCCCGCGCCCGCGCCCGCTACCCCGACCCCGTCGGTGCACAGCCCGTACGCGCCCACCCGGACCGGCGAGCCGTGATCCCCGCCCAACCGCCCACCACCAGCCTGCCCTCCGGACTGGTCGGACGGAAGGTCGCGGGCTACCGGCTGGAGGACGAGATCGGGCGCGGCGGGATGGCCGTGGTCTACCGGGCCAGGGACCTGCGACTCGGCCGGACCGTCGCGATCAAGCTGCTGGCCCCCGAGCTGGCCCGCAACGAGGTGTTCCGGCAGCGCTTCATGCACGAGTCCGAGGCCGCCGCAGCGATCGACCACCCGCACATCATCCCGGTGTTCGACGCCGGCGAGCACGACGGCATCCTCTATCTCGCGATGCGCTACGTCGAAGGCGGGGACCTGCGCGGACTGATGAACCGGGCGGGCCCGCTCCCCGTCGAGCGCGCCGCCCGGCTCGCGCTGCAGATCGCCTCCGCGCTGGACGCCGCGCACGACCACGACCTGGTGCACCGGGACGTCAAGCCGGGCAACGTGCTGGTCGCCGCCGGGACGGACAGCGAGCACCCCGAGCACCTCTACCTGGCGGACTTCGGGCTCACCAAGAAGTCCCTGTCGCTCAGCGGGCTGACCACCGTCGGCCAGATCGTCGGAACGCTGGACTACGCGGCGCCCGAGCAGATCTCCGGCAAGCCGCTGGACGGACGCTGTGACCAGTACGGCCTGGGCTGCGTGGTCTTCGAGATGCTCGCCGGCACGCCGCCGTTCCGCCGGGAGAGCGACCTCGCGCTGCTCTGGGCCCACCTCAACGACCCGCCGCCGGTGCTGAGCGAGCACCGGCCGGACCTCCCGGCGGCGGTGGAGGCGGTGGTCTCCCGCGCCCTTGCCAAGGTGCCCGGGGAGCGGTACGCCAGTTGTCTGCAGTTCGTCGCCGAGCTGCGGGCGGCCATCGTCCCCGCCCCGTGGGCCGGTGGCGGGCCGCCGACCCAGGTCGTCCCGGCGGTCGACCCCGGCCTGGTCCGGGTCCCCGAGCCACCCGCCTGGGCCGTGCCGGCGGTCCACCCCCCACCCCGGAACTGAACCACCCGGACCGTCCTGCCCCGAGACCTAGAGGGAGCCGCCGACCATGAACGCCGTGAGCCAGGTCTTCGCCATGCTCGCCGCCGCGATCCACCTGGTGGTGTGGCCGCTGGAGAGCTACCTGTACGGGCACCCACGGGTGCGCTACCTGCTCACCGGCAGCACGGCGGACGCCCCGGAGGTCCGGCTGTGGCGCTTCAACGTCGGCTTCTACAACCTGTTCCTGGCCCTCGGCCTGGTCGCGGGCCTGGTCCTGCTGCACACCGGGCACGCCGGGTCGGGGCGGCCCGTGATCCTCTACATCGGCGCGTTCATGGTGGCCGGCGGGATCACCCTGTTCGTGTCCGAGCCGAAGCTGTGGCGCGGCGCCCTGGGCCAGGCCGTCCCGGCGGCGGTCATCCTGATCGCCGGGGCGGTCTGAACCTTTCGGACGGGCGGGCTCAGCCGCCGCTCTCCGTCACCTCGCCGCGATGCCGGAGCCCGGCCGCGAGCAGCGCGCCGAGCGCTCCGGTGACCAGCCCCCAGCCCGCCGCCAGCGGGACGGCCGTCCAGAACTCCAGGCGCAGGGTCAGGCTGCCGCTGCCGAGCCCGGCCACCGGGTTGTTGCCGCCGAGGACGGTGTTGAGAAGGTCGGCGAGACCGCCCTGACCGAGGCCGACGCCGAGGACGGAGAGCCCGTAGTCGGCGTCGATCCGGGTCCACAGGCCGACCAGCAGCACGGTGACGGCGGTGGCCAGGGCGAAGCGGACGGCGTGCTGCCAGAGCCGCACGGTGCGCGGGGAGCGTTGGGCGGCGAGGAAGGCGGCGGCGAGCAGCAGCACGGTGGCCACCGCCAGCAGCCACCAGCTGCGGGTGTCCTGTTCGGCCAGCGTGCCGAGGTCGATGGTCGCCTCCTTCCCGTTCGGGGCGCGCAGCACCGCGCTGAGCGGTTCGGGGACGGGCAGGCCGAGCGAGCCGACCAGCTGTCCGTGCCACCGGGTGCCGAGCCCGATGCCGAAGGCCAGCCAGGCCAGGTCGGGCAGGGCGAGCAGCACCACGGCCAGTGTCTGTCGGGCGTTGCCGTGCACGATCGCGGTCAGCACCCCGGCCACCGCGCCGATCGCCACATACGCCAGTAGCACCATCCAGAGCGCGAACGCGGCTGGGCGGACGGCGAGTTGGTAGCGCAGCAGGCCGCCGGGCAGCGGCGCCCTCCGGGAGACCGCGAAGACGGCGGCGAGGACGAACAGCAGCCAGGCCAGCCCGATGCCGATCGTGGTCAGGCCGTCCGCGTGGAAGCCGACCTCCGGAGTGAGGCCGAGCGCGCCCCCGATGGACTGCACCAGACCGCCGCCGAGTTGGATCACGAAGGTGTGCTTGGCGACAACGGTGATCAGCACCAGGGCGAGCACCCAGAGCACCAACGTCCGGACGATGCGGCCCAGCAGTTCGCCTCCCCCGGCCACCGCCCGGAAGCGCAGTTGACGCAGGAACACCTCGGCCATCGCGACCGCGCCGACCAGCGAGACGGTGAGCGGCATTGCGGTGATGCCGGCGTCCACGGCGGCGAAACTGCCCGCGCCGCCGTCGAGTTGGACGGATCCGCCGACGGCGAGCGCCATCGTCGCGGCGAGGACGGGCGGGAACGCGCCCTCGGGGAGGTCGTCGGCGCCGGCCAGCCAGAGGCCGAGCGCGGCCATCGCCGCCATCGCGACCAGCCCGGCCAGCACCACGGCGAGCGCGTCCAGCCAGCCGCGTGCGGCGCCGGGCGGGCCCGCGGCCCGGGTGGTGGGCTGCTGCATGCCGCCTCCTCTGGCTCCGCGGGCCCGGTCGGTTCCCGGCGGTCGGTTCCCCGGGGTGTCGGTTCCCAGCGTGACCGACGGCGGGTGAGCACGCTCGGCGACGACCGCGAAACCTGCTGTTGCGGCGAACGGGGCAGCGGGGGAGAAATGGAACCCAAATGGCAGGAGCTTCCCGTGCCGGCCGTACTCGCTGGCCGCCTGCGAACGGAGCCTCGATGAGTTCCCAACCACCTCCCTCCGGCCCGCCGAACGAGCCGCCCGCCGGCCCGCCGGCCGGTCCCCCGTCCGGCCCCCTCGCCGGGTCCCCACCGGGTGGCGGTACGGCCGGACCGCCGTCCGTACCCCCGCCGCCCTCCGGCCCGCCCGCGGGCGGGGGCAATGGTGGCGGGCCGCGCACGCCGTGGTGGCGCTCCAGGAAGGGCCTGGCGGCGGCCGCCGCCACACTGGCGGCGGCCGTGGTGGCCACCGTGCTGATCGTCAGCAACCAGGGCGGCGGCACCAAAACCGAGACGGTGCCGACCGCCAACGAGGTCGCCCTGCAGGCGCCGACCGACCCGGGCCCGGACCCGTTCACCCCATCGGTGGAAACCAACCCGGTGAGCGCACCCGCTCCCACCCAGGCGACCTCCCGGGCGACCTCCCAGACGACCACCCGGGCGACCTCCCAGACGCAGCAGCCCGGGCAGACGGCCCACAGCACGTCCCCGGCGGCCCTGCACAGCGTCCAGGGGACCTCGAACGGGCTCTACGCCGGGACGATGTCCAAGCCGAGCTGCGACACCGAGCGGCTGATCTCGATGGTCTCCACCGGCGACGTCGGTCGGGCCTGGGCCTCCGCCGCGGGCATCGACCAGTCCGCGATCCCGTCCTTCCTGCGCTCGCTGACCTCGGCGTACCTGCGGGTGGACACCCGGGTGACCAACCACACCTACAAGAGCGGCGTGGTGACGGAGTACCAGTCGGCGCTCCAGGCCGGCACCGCCGTGCTGGTGGACGCGCAGGGCGTGCCCCGGGTTCGCTGCTCGTGCGGCAACCCGATGAAACCGCCGGTGCTGGTCTCCAACGCCAAGTACATCGGGCACCCGTGGCCGGGCTTCCAGCCGACCACCCTGATCATCGTGGCCCCTGCGCCGCAGCCGGTGACCGAGATCATCCTGATCAACGTCGAGACGGGCGGCTGGTTCGCCCGCCAGACCGGGCGGATCGAGGTCGTCGACCGGCACGTCGACGCGCCGAAGGGGCCACTGGCACCCGGCGTCCCACCGCCCGCACCGATGAAGCCGGCCACGCCGTCGGGGACGACGTCGGCCTCCGGCGCCACGTCCGGGTCGAGGTCGGCGACCACCTCGGGTGCCACGTCCTCCGGCGCCACCTCATCGGGCGCGACCTCGTCCGGCGCCACGTCCTCCGGCGCGACCTCGTCCGGCGCCACGTCCTCCGGCGCGACCTCGTCCGGCGTGACCTCGTCCGGCGCCACGTCCTCCGGAGCCTCGACCGGTACGGGATCGGCCTCGGCCTCGACCAGTTCGGCCAAACCATCGGCACCGACCGCGACGACGAACACTACCTCCGGACCCTCGACCGGTACGGGACCGGCCTCGGCCTCGACCAGTTCGGCCAAACCATCGGCACCGACCGCGACGACGAACACCACCTCCGCCTCGACGGGGACGTCCGCCACGACCTCGACGCTCACCCAGTCGCCTAACGGCAGGAGCACGACCACGAGCACCGGCACGACCACGAGCACCGGCACGACGACGAGCACCGGCACGACGACGAGCAGCGCCGCTCATTGACGCTGCCCGCCCCCGCTGCCACCGTCCGACCACGGCCGGTGGCAGCGGCACGCCTCAGCGCACATGCCCCAGGTGCCCATACCGATCCCCCTCGCGTTCGTGTGCGACGGATGCTCGCACACCCACTGACAACTCGACCCGGCGTCAGATCGGGTGACAGTCGCCGGGGATATTCGCTGGCCGACCGCGCTTCGGGCGGGCAGAGTGCAGTCATGATCAACAGGGGACTGGACGAGAACGGGTACATCGCGCGGGAGGGCTCGCTGGAGCGGGTGCCCGCCGAGTTCGCGCCGGTGGTCGAAACCGCCCGGGAGCGGATCGCCGCCGCCTTCGACCCCGCTGGGCTGCACAGCGCCTACCTCTACGGCAGCATCCCGCGCGGCACCGCGGTCCCCGGCGTCTCCGACCTCGACCTGCTGCTTGCCCTGCGCCACGAGCCCACCCCCGCCGACCGCGCCGAGGCCGACGCACTCGAGGCCGGGCTGGACGCCACCTTCCCTCAGATCAACGGCGTCAGCGTGCTCCTGTTCTCCACCGGCACGCTGCTCAGCGAGCTGGAGCGCCACGACCTGGGCTGGTTCATCGCCTGCCTGTGCACCCCGCTGCTCGGCGGGGACCTCGCCGGGCAACTTCCCCGCTACCGCCCGACCTCCCTGCTCGCCCGTGAGACCAACGGCGACCTCGCCCTCACCCTCCCCCATTGGCGCGAACGGCTGGACGCGGCCGACTCGGACGCCAGCCTGGAGGCGCTCAGCCGCAAGGTCTCCCGCCGGATCGTCCGCACCGGCTTCACCCTGGTCATGCCCCGCTGGGGTGGCTGGACCAGCGACCTGACCGTCTCGGCCGAGGCCTTCGCCGGCTACTACCCGCAGCGCGCCGACCAGATGCGCCTCACCGCGTCCATCACCCGCACCCCCACGGCCGACCGCGCCGTGCTCGGCACGCTCGTCGACGACCTCGGCCCCTGGCTCGCCGCCGAGTACACCGCCGTCCACGGTGCGAAGGCGCCGCGTCCTTGACTGGCCGTCCCCTCGTCCGTGACGTCGTGGACGGCCGGATCGTCCACGACGAGGTGCTCGATCAAAAGCCCCTGCGGGACCTCCGCGCCCACCGACCGGACCAGACCGGCCGGTAGGCGCACGCCCCTCAACGGCTCAGTCCACGCAGGGAATCCCGCCCGCCTTCACGGCCGGCCCCTGCATGGGCAACCCGGCCGCCGGGTCGGTGGAGCCGTTGGTCGAGCCCGAGGCGCCCGCCGTGGGCGCCGCCGGAGTCGGCGTCGGCGTCCTACCGGCGGCGAGGGTGACCGCGACGTGGCCCGCCGCGACGGCGGCGGACGGGACGGCGGTGACCCCGTAGCGCGCCGCGATCTGCTGAGCGTCGGCCTTGGCGCCGCTGCCGTACGTCACCGTCGTCGCCCGGGTCCTGGCCGGTGCGTCGCCGATCCTGCCCGCCTGGAAGCCGAGTTCGACCAGCGCCTTGGACTCGGTGGAGGCCGCGCCCGCGCCCGCCGCCGCGTTGACGTCCACCACGGACTTGGGCGCGGCGCTGGGCGAGGGCGCGGCGGCGGCCGTCTCACTCGGGGCCCCGCTCGGGGTGGCGGCCGGAGCCGCGGGCGCCGGTTCACGGCTGAACAGCTGCCGGACGATCTTCTTGATCAGGTCCGGGTTGACGGTGTTGACCTCCTGCCCGCCGATGGTCTTGAACCCGGCGATCGGCAGGGTGTTGAACTCGACGTTGCCACCCGTGAGGTTGGGCGCCTGCTGGGCGAAGTCGAGGATGTTCCACTCGTTGTCGATGACGACGTCCTTCTTCACCACCCCGAACAGCTTCTGCGTCTGCCCGAAGTCGTTGAGGATGCCCTGCTGTTTGAGCTTGTACTCGACGGAGGAGATGAACGCCTGCTGCCGGTGGGTGCGGTCGAGGTCGCCGTTGGTGAGATGGTGGCGCTGGCGGACGAAGGAGAGCGCCTGGGCGGCGTCGAGCGAGCTGATCCCGGCGGGCAGTTTGAGGCCGGTGCCGCCGCCCTCGTGGGTGGCGGTGCGGGCGATGATCGGATCGTCGACCGGGTGGTTGAGGCAGACCTGGATCGGTTCGACGGCCTTGGCGATGTCGTAGAAGCCGATCAGGTTGACTTCCGCGAAGTGGTCGATCGGGACGTCCAGGAAGCTCTGCACGGTCTGGATGGTGGCCGAGCGCCCGGCTTCCCGGCTCTGCCGCTCCAGGTCCGCCTTGGAGAGGCCCTTGCCGGCGAGCTTCGCCTCGGCGGCCTCCTTGGCGATGCCGTAGGCCTCCTTGATCTTGTGCATCCTGCCGTCGGCGCCGACGGTCTGCACGTAGTCGTCGCGCGGGACGGACAGCGCGGTGACCTTGCCGCCGTTGGCCGGGATGTGCAGCACGATCAGGGCGTTGGTGTTGTACCCGCCGATCTCGCTGGAGCCGGCGTGCAGCTCGTCCTCGACGAACTGCTTGGGCAGGTCGTTGCCGTCCATGTCCTTGCGGCTGTCCAGGCCGATCAGCAGCAGGTTGACGGACTTGTCCAGGTGCGGCGGAGCGTTCTTCTTGGCCTCGCTGAGCGCGGTGGACTTGATCATGCCGTCGTCCAGGCTGCGGTACTCGTACCAGGTGAAGCCACTGGCGCCGAGCACGGCGGCCGAGACGGTGCAGGCGAGGGTGCGGCCGGCGACGGTCAGCGGGGCGGTCCCGCGGCGCGACACCCGGCCGCGCGGGCGGGGGCGGTTGCCGCGCTCAGCCACGACGACTCCTTCCACAGGGGGCGGCGGCCTGGCCGGGTCGGCGGCGGTCCAGCACGGTCCGGATCACGATGACCACCAGCGCGGCGGCCACCGCCTCCGCCATCACCGGGAACGCTCCGACCACCCAGCGCACCGCGCCGGTGCCGAGGCCCTTGCCGTGGTATTTGTCGGGGTTCGACGAGTACTCGACGCCGGAGGCCGTGAGCAGCACCACGATGGGGGCGGCGGTGACCACCCACCAGCGGCCGGTCCAGCTGCACAGCGCGGCCGCGACGGTCGTACCGAGCACCGCGCCGACCGCGAAGAGGATGTCTACGCCGGAGCCGCCCAGCTCGTCCGCGATCCCGCCGAGCAGCGGCACGCCGACCGCCGCCAGCGCCGCGAGCAGGCCGTCGCGCCGACGCGCCTGCTGCCTGCGGCGCGCGGCCCCGGCGCGCTGGGCGCGGGTGTCCCGGACCGGTTCGGCGTCGCCGCCGGCCGCGCGGGAGCGCTGGGCGGGCACGGCAGGGTCCTCGGTGCGCGGTCCCGCGTCCTGGTACGGCGTTCTCGCCCGCTGGCCGGCCATGCGCACTTCCCTCGGTCGTTTCGGCTGCGGCGGCGCGACCACGCCGTCGCACGTGCCGGGACGCCTTCCGTCCTGCGGCGTTCCCAACTTCTACAGGGCTGTAGAGGTTGGGCTGAAGCATACGAACCCATTTCAGCAAAGTCACCCGCCGCCGTTCGGCAGGGGCGACCGCCCGGTGGGCCGTCGTTAGGATGACCATGATCCCCGCCACGTCGGCACACCAACAGGAACGCATCAGAGGAGCAGAGCGTCACCATGTTTGAGAGCCTGAAGAACCTCGCGGACAAGGCAACCGGCCTCGCCCGCGAGCACGGCGACGTGCTCGGGCAGGGTCTGGAGAAGGTTGGCGACGTGATCGACGACCGCACGGACGGCAAGTACAGCGGGCAGATCGACACTGGTGTCGAGAAGGCGAAGGACTTCCTGCGCAACCTCGACGGGGACCAGAAGCCCGCCGAATAGGCCCGCCGCGAGGCACGATCGGCTGTACCACGATCGAACGAGGGCACGAGCGGACGGGGAGGGGCCGGAAGCAGTGAGCGAGGGACAGAAGCAGACGCGCTGGGGGCGTTGGATCGTGATCGGCGTCCTGGTCGCCGCCGGGTGGGGCATCGTCCGCGGGGGCGGGCACGACACCGCGGTCTCCTCCTCGCCGTCCCCCTCCGCCGCCGGTGGCGCGGCGGCCGCGGCCCCGTCCGGCTCGCCGTCCGCCGGTGCGCCCTCGGCCGCGCCGTCCAAGCCCTCCGGCCGCTACGACCCAGCCGACTACGCGGTGCCGGTGCGCCAGTACGCCGCCGAGGCCGGGGTCGATCCGCAGCTGCTGATGGCGATCCTCTACAACGAGTCGTACAAGCCGCACGACCCGGATCTCGAACGGGCCTGGCAGCGCGGCAAGCCCGACGCCTCCTTCGGCATCGCCAACATGCACCGGGCCGCCTTCGACGACACCAAGCCGGGCCGCCCGTTCGCCTCCCGCCAGTGGGAGGAACTGCCGGACGACCGCAACCTGGCGGTCCAGGCAGCCGCCTGGCATCTGCACGACCTCGCCGGGCAGTTGCCCGCGCGGCCGAGCGCGCCGCTCAACAAGGACGAACTGCTCGCCCTCGGCTACAACGCGGGCGCGGGCAACATGCTGGCCTTCGCCCGGGGCGTCAAGATCGGTCCGCAGGCACAGTCCTACCTCGACCGCCTGCACGACAACTGGGCGAAGTCCGGCGAGGCCGTGAAGTAGACCCCGCCTGCGGTCAGTTGCGGCTGCGGTCAGCCGCGCGTGCGGCGGCGGAGCCAGAAGCCGGTGGCGGCCAGCAGGACGGCCGCGGTGGCGGTGCCGATGGCGGCCCAGGTGGTGGCGTTGTCGGTGGTCTCGTGGGCGGGGGTGGCGGTGGTCGCCGCCGCTGTCACCGGGGTGGGCGCGGACTCCGTGCTCAGGCCCAACGGCGCCGGGTCGGTGATCGCCGCCGCCTCGACGTCGAGTTCGCGCTCGCCGTGGCCGAGGGAGGGGAACGCACAGTCGACGGTCACCCGCCAGTGCCCGGCGGGCAGCAGCTCGCGAGTGGTGTACGTCCCCGGCCTGCCCGGGACTGCGACCAGCCGCCAGGGGCCTACGGCACGGCCGTCGGCGGCGGTCGCGGAGAGCGTACCGGCGAACTCCTCGATGACCGGGTCGTGATCGTTCTCCCAGGTGGCGACGGTGCTGACGTGGCCGTTCTGCTGGCCGGTGACGTCCAGGTGGACGGAGTCGCCGTGGGCGGCGGCGGGCGCGGCGAGGGGCAGGACGGCCGCGGCGGAGAGGGCGAGGGCGGCGGGAAGCGGACGGGTTCGCATGGCGGGCGTTCCTCGGGGCGGTGGGGGTGAGGGTGCTTGGCACAGTGGTCCCGGGTGCGGCCGCCGTCGGGTGGTGACGGCGGCCGCACCCGTGTTGTGCGGGTTCGAGCGCGCTTACGTGGTCTTCAGCAGCGACCAGTTCTGGTACGGCCGGCCGTTCGGCTGCTGCAGTTCCAACAGCCAACCACCGTAGTACCAACGGTCGCTGAGCCCGAGCACCAGGGAGGAGCCGTCCGCCGTGACGGTGAACCCGCCCTCGGTGGCGTTGAGTTGCCACTTCTGCGCGGCGGCGTCGCCGCACGGCTGCTGCGCGACGTACTGTCCGGCGACGGGCGTGCCGCCGAGCTGCAGGCACTTGCCGGAGCGCACGGACTTGATCCGCACCGCGCCGTTGCCGGCGTCGTCGAAGACCCACTTCTGGTTGGCGTAGCCGGTGCGCTGGTAGGCGATGGCGACGGTGCCGTCGTTCATCGAGCTGCCCCACAGGTCGGCGGCCTGGCCGGTGAGGCCGTTGACCATGCTGTAGTGGGTGCCGGGCTGCGGGCGGCCCGCATCCGCGAGGGTCTTGAAGGTGGTCGCGCGGCCGGGCTTGCCGACCGTTCCGGCGGCGTCGCGGACGGCGACGGCCACGGTGTAGGAGGTGCCGGGGGCCAGTCGGACCACGCCGACCACGGTCGAGCGGACGGTGCCGATGGTCTGGCCGTTCAGCTGGACGTCGTAGCCGGTCGCGGCCGGGACAGCGGTCCAGCTCAGCATCACCGAGTTCTGGGTGACCTGACTGGTCGCCACCTCAGGGCCGTTACCTCCCGTGGTCGGGGTCGCGGTCGGCGACGGGGAGCCGGTCGGCGTGGCGGTGGGGCTGCCGGTGGGCGTCGGGGACGGCGAGGGCGTGCGGGTGGGCGATCCTGTAGCCGTCGGGGTGGACGTGGGCGTGGGCGTGGGGTTCGGGCCGGTGCCGTTGCCCGCGATGAGGAAGCGGTTGTTGGCGACGTTCCAGTGCGTGGCCAGGTAACTTCCGGGCGCGGGCGAGGTGTTGTAGTAGTCGTCGTGGTTGCAGTCCAGCCGGTCGTCATGGGCGCGGTCCGGGCAGACGGTCCGCATCTGCGGGTAGTAGGGGGCATCCGAGTAGCACATGATGTCCCACTCGTCCGTACAGTGGCCGGCCTTGCTGGAGTTGGGGGCACTGTTGTTCACCGCGCCCAGGTTGTGGCCGAGTTCGTGCGCGGCGGTGGAGCCGCTCCAGCAGCCTGCGTCGGTCCGCCCGTACGAGGGGCCGAAGTTGCTGAGGTTGTCCTGGCCGGGGCGCTCGTCGCCGGCGAAGGTCCCGATGCCGCAGTACACCTTGGCGTCGGTGAACATCATGTACTTGCGGTCCTTGCGGTTGAACCCCTGCGCGGCGAGGGCCCGGTTGCTCGCGTTGAAGTCCTGGATCTCGGAGTCGGAGATCTGCACGTTCAATACCGAGGCGGTGCAGTCGGATTCGGTGACGAAGCGGACGTGCCGGACGCCGCCGGTCTCCTGGGCGCTGGCGTTGTAGATGACGTCGACGTCCGCGGCCCACTTCTTGAACGAGGCCAGGTACTGGGCGAAGCGGTCGTTGCCCGGGGTGTGCACGTACACCACCTGGACGCGGTTGCCGCTGCTGCCGTCACCTTCGCAGACCAGGCCCGAGCCGCCGGCCGGGGCCTGGGACGGGGCACCCTGCGGGGCACCCGCGGTGCCGGAGTCGCTCAGCAGCGCCTTCTGCGTCGCGTCGAGGACGGGCGTGCCGCCCTTCAGCAGGTCGGCGGCCGCGGGCGGTTGGGCGTTCGCCGCCGGGGTGAGCGCGGGCGTCTGGGCGGCCGGGGCGGCCACCGGCTGGACGTCCTTGTGGATGTCCACGTCCTTGGGCGGCACGTCCGGGCCGTGGCTGCACTGGGTGCTGCCGGCGACCTCCAGCATGTTGCCGCAGCGGTCGCTGCTCGGCAGGTTCAACCCCGCGTAGACCAGCCCTCGTTCGGGCTGGTCCTTGGGTATCGCCTTGGGCGGGGCGGCCTTCTCGTCCCGCTTCGGGGCGGCGGGCGCCTTGGTGGCGCCCTCGGCCGTGCCGGTCTCGCCGGGACCGCCGTCGTCGTCGCCGTCGGCGACCGCGGCGACCCGGTCGGCCGGAGCGTCCGCCGCCGCGACGGCGCTGTGCGCGGCCGGCTCCAGCGCGGTGCGCAGACCCAGCGTCCCCGCAACAAGTGCGGCTGCCACCGCCGCGGCGACAACGACGCTCCTTCGGGTAAGCCTGCGGCGCCTGCGCCGACGCAGCTCGCTGCTCCGGTGTCCCATCGCGTTCCTTTCCTCGTGCGACGGCCCGAGCGCCCTGTGGTGAGGGACGCTCGGACCTTCCGACACTCCGGAGAGCGGCTGGGACGGGTGGGAATAACAGAAAACTCTTGCGAAATTCTTCGGCGCGTTCGAGATGCCGGGCGGCGGGCATGCGGGGGCGCGACTGTGCGGGTACGAAGGCAACGGCACAAAGATGCGGGCGCAGCGGATGCGGGCCTACAGCTGCGCACATGAGGGTGCCGGGGATCGCACTCGGAAGGTGTGCGCTCCCCGGCAGCGGGTGTCGGCGGCCACCCGGCCGGAGTCCCGGGGCCGATGACTCCGACGGCCGTGACGGAAACCTAGACCTGCCGGCAGGCCGTGACCAGAGCTCTGACCAGGCAGGTTTCCGCCCCGAACATGCCAGCGCCGCCCGTCATACGACGGCCGGTCACCCCTGTTCGCCGGTCACGCGGCGGCCCCGATCCGGGCCGGCTCGGCGGCCGGCACCGCGGCGGCGCCGCAGCCGCCGTGCAGCCGGGCCAGTCCGGCGGCGAGCACGGCGCGGTCCCCGGCGAGCCAGAGCCGCAGGGCGGCGGAGAGCGCGGCGCTGGCCGGCCCGGCCGAGGGCCCGCCGGTGCGCGCGAGCCGTTCGCCCAGCAGCGGCAGCAGGTCCGCGACCGGGGCGGGCAGCCACAGGGTCAGCGCGCAGGGCGCGGGCCGGGCGAGGACCCGCAGCAGCGGCAGGACGGACGCGTCGTCGCACAGCGCCGGGACGACCTCCAGCAGGCCGTCGACCGCCACCTCGGAGACGCCGCCGCCGTGCCCGCGGGTGAGGTCCCGCAGCAGTGCCCGCTCGGCGGCGGTGATCCGGACGGTCAGCATGACCTCGTCGTCGCAGTCCATGGTCCCGGTCCCCTGTCGTGGCGTCGGTGGAATCTTGCGTTGGTGGAATCTCTCTGCTCAGTCCTGTGCCGAGGGGGTTCCTGCCCCGCTGCGGCTGTCCGACACCGGCGTTATCAGGCCGTAGTGGCCGTCGTAGCGCCGGTAGAGCACTCGGGCGCGGCCGTCGCCGGGGTCGGTGTGGCAGACGAACGCTCGGCCGGTGAGCCAGAGTCGGCGGGCCGTCTCGGCGAGATCCAGCGGGGGCGCCGGGTCGGTGTCCACCGACCACAGCTCCACCGCGCCGCTCAGCGGGCAGCGCTGCACCAGGCTGTCCCGCCCGGTCGCGGCGTCCGCGAACAGGTGGAACCGCCGGTCCAGCGTCAGGAGTTCGCGCGCGGCCTGCTCGGGCGTGCGGCGGGCGAGTACGACCGTCTTGCGCCGGGCGATCCGCCGCTCGGCCAGCGGGCGGTGGGCGTACTGCGGGCGGTAGGCACTCTCATACACGGCGGCGAGGCCGATGTCGCCCTGCTCGCGCAGCCGGACGGCCCGGCCGGCCAGCGTGCCGAGCACCAGGTCCACGGCCTCCCGGGCGGTGCCGGTGGCCAGCTGCACCCGGACCGGGCCCGCGCCGTCCAGTTCCACGCCGGCCTGGGCGAGCGCGGGCCGGGTCACCGAGCGGTCCCGGGTGCGGGTGAGCCGCAGGCGCAGCGCGTGGGCGTCGGGGCCGAGGACGGCGGCGGTGTCCTGCGCCCGGGCCCGGGCGTACTCGGCGTCCTCGCGCGGCAGCTCGCCGCGGATCTCCACCCGGACGTCGAGGGCGGGCCGGTGGCGCAGACGGGTCATCAGGTTCCTCCTTCTCCGGCTACCATGCTGGCCGCCGCACGCCAGGGCGGCGAGGGTCCAAAGACCCCCCTCGACGGGTCGCGCGGGCGTCTGCTTCCCGCAGGTCAGCCGCTTCCTCCGGAGCGGGGTCCGGACCTCGGACCGATCGACCATTGGAGTGATCCACCGGCGTTCGGCGCAACGCCCGTGGAAGCGGCGCGTTTCCCATGGCATGCGCCCTCCCCGCAGGGGCGCACGCGGGGTCCGCGCTCGTCGGCCCCCCGCTTCCCGGCCGGCCCGCCGGTGCCCTCCCCCGGTACCGCCCGCCCGCACCGACCCTTGGTGAGAGGTAGTGTCATGACCCTGCTGACTAATGCCCTGCTGGCAGAGACGCGGAAACGGATCGTCCCTCCGAAAACCGCGCCACCCCCCACCCCCACGACCCGCTCGGCCGTCCCCCCGCTCGCCCCCGGAGCGGTCCCCGGGCTCGGCCACGCCGCCGCCCTGCTGCGCGACCCGCTCGGCTTCCTCGGCTCGCTGTCCCGCCACGGCGGCGTGGTCCGCGTCCGGCTCGGGCCGCGCACCGTCTGCGTGGTCACCGACGCCCGGCTGGTCCACACCCTGCTGGTCGCGCTCGCCCACGACTGTCCGCGCGGCGCCGTCCAGGACACCCTGAAGACCGCCTTCGGCGACGGCCTGCTGATGTCCGAGGGACAGGCCCACCGCGACCGCCGCCGGGTCATCCAGCCCGCCTTCGGCCCGGACCGGATGACCGAGTACCTGGCCGTGATGCACCAGGTCACCGAGGAGCGGGCCGGACGCTGGCGGCCCGGCCAAGTCCTCGACGTGGCCAAGGAGATGAACCACCTGGCGCTGGAGATCGTCACCCGTTCGCTGTTCGACGCCAGGCTCAGCGAGGACGCCACCCTCGCCTTCCACCGGGCGCTGCCGGACATGGTGAAGGGCCAGATCGTCCAGTCCCTCTACCCGCACCCGGCGCTCGCCAGGGTGCCGCTGCCCGTCAACAGGCGTTTCGACGCCGCTGTCCGGGTGCTCAACCGGGTGGTCGACCAGGCCGTCAACGGCCGCTCAGGCCCGACCGGTCCGGCGCCGTCGGCGGAGCGCCGTGGCACCCTGCCGGCCCTGCTGCGGGCCGCCGTCGACCCGGCCACCGGCCGTCCGCTCACCGAGGCCGACGTCCGTTCCGAGGCGATCACCATGTTCGGTGCCGGGACGGAGACCGTCTCCACCACCCTGACCTGGCTGCTGGACGAACTGCTGCGCCACCCCGAGGTCGAGGAGCGCCTGCTCGCCGAACTGGACGAGCACCTGCCCGCTGGCACCGTCCCCACCCCGGAGGCGCTCGCCCGGCTCACCTACACCCGCAGCGTCACCCAGGAGGTGGTGCGACTGCACGCGCCCAACGCCTTCCTGATGCGCACCGCCCAGGTGCCGGTCGAGCTCGGCCCGTACCGCATCCCGGCCGGTACCGAACTGCTCTACAGCCTCACCGCGCTGCACCGCGACCCGGTGCACCACCCGGAGCCGCTCGCCTTCCGCCCCGAGCGCTGGCAGGACGGCGGCGGGGTCGGACGGCCGTCCTTCCTGCCGTTCGGGGCCGGCAAGCACAAGTGCATCGGCGAGGCCTTCGCCTGGGCCGAGCTGACCGTCGCGGCCGCGGCGATCCTGCGCCGCTGGCGGCCGGTCGCGGTGCCGGGGGCGCGGGCCCGGGAGGTGGTGTGGACGACGGTCCAGGCACAGGGGCTGCGGGTCCGGTTGGCACCGCGCTCGGCCGCTCCGGCGGATCGCGGCACGGGCGCTCCGACGGCCGAGCGGGCGGTGACCGCGCGGAAGGAGGCCGGTCGGTGCCCGTTCACGGGTGCCGCAGCAGCTCCGGCCACCCCCGTCCGACACCGCCCGCCCGCCGAACTGCGCACCTCCGCCGACCGGCACGCCGACTGGGCGGTCCGCCACGGCCTGCTCACCCCGGACGAGCTGCCCGGCTACCGGGCCTACGCGCTGCACGAGCTGATCGGCCACGCCTTCCCGAACACCCGCGGCAGCGACCTGGACCTGCTGGTCGACATGCTCGGCTGGTTCACCATCCTGGACGACCGCTTCGACGGCCCGCCCGGACGCCGCCCCGGCGAGGCCCGCGAGCTGGTCGGCCCGCTGATCACCGCCCTCGACGGCGACGCTCACCCGGCGACCCCCTCGGCCACCCCCGGCGGCCCGCTGCTCACCGCATGGCGGGAGCTCTGGGAGCGCCAGACCGACTCGATGTCCCCCGCCTGGCGCGCCCGGGCCGCCCGCGAGTGGCGGGCCTGTCTGGCCACCTTCCCCGCCGAGGCCGAACACCGGGCCCGCGGCACCGTCCCCGCCCTCGGGCTGAGCCTCGCGGACACCATGCGGCTTCGCCGCCACGGCAGCTGCCTCTACCCGTTCATGAACATACTGGAACGGGTCCACGGCGCCGACGCCCCCGCCGCCCTGCACGCGGAGCCCGAGCTGCACCGGCTGCGCGCCAACACGGCCGACGCGGCCACGCTGATCAACGACCTCTACTCACTGGAGCGGGAGGAACGCCAGAGCGCGGCCGCCTTCAACACCGTCCTCACCCTGCAACGGGTCCGCGGCTGCACCCGCAGCCGCGCCGTCCGCGCGGTGCGCACCCGGGTCTCACGGCTGTGGCAGGAGAACGAGGAGCTGCGCCGCGAGCTGCGCCGTCGCCACCCGGCGGGGCGCTGGTACCTGGACGGCACCCGGGAGCTGGTCGCGGGAGTCCAGGCCTGGACCAGCACCAGCGACCGCTACCTGGTGCCGGACCCGCAGCCGCGCTGAGCGCCCGCCGCGCGCTACGTGCAGCCCGTTGCCGACGGCTGCTACTTGCGGTCGCCGAGCGCGAACAGCAGCAGGACGAAGCCGGCGAACAGGTGGGTGGCGAAGATGTAGATGCCCGCGCGGATCAGCATCGCCTTGCGGCGGCGCTTCTCCTCGCTCGTGCTGTCACTGGCGCTGTCGCTCATGGTGCGGCTCTCCTCGGGTCGTCCGGTCGGGTCGGGCGCGGATGCGGACTGCGGACTCAGCGGGCTGACCGGCCGCCGGTCGCGCGCAGCTCGGTGAGCAGCGCGCCCTGGTCGGTGATCAGCTCGGTCAGGATCCGGCGCGCCGCGCGCAGCAGCTCGGCGACGTCCGGGGTGCTGAGCGCGTACACCACCGTGTTGCCCTCGCGGGTGGCCGTGACCAGCTGGGTGCGGCGCAGCACCGCGAGCTGCTGGGAGAGATTGGACGGCTCGACCTCGATCTCCGCCAGCAGCTCGCGCACTGGTCGGGGTCCGTCCTGGAGCAGCTCCAGCACCCGGATCCGCACCGGGTGCCCGAGAGTGCGGAAGAACTCCGCCTTGGCCTGGTACAGCGGGACCGGCACAGTCCGCTCCCTCCTCGGATCCTGCTCGGTGGTCGTCCGACCGGGCGGGGTCCACGCCGCGGCCGGTAGGCATCATCGCGACAGATGAAGATTTCTTCAAGTCATCACAGCGGGAGGTGATCTGCCCCACACCGCCGAGAATTTCGACACCAGCAGGGGCCGAGCCCGGGACGCTGCCAACCCCCACGCCCGACAGCCATAGTGAGGGTGCGTCAGCAGCCTGCAGGCAGATCCAGGGTCACCGGGACCGGTCCCCGGAAGCCCCCCTCCACGGCGAAGGCGGCGTGCACGACCGACCCGCACGGGACGGTGGCGGCGACGCCCTCCACCCGGACCGTACTGACGGCGAAAACGGTGCGCCCGGACACCGCACCGAGCGAGTCACCGCCGACGACCTCGGCCGACAGCCGGGTGACCAGCTCCTGCGGCGCCGGCGGCCACGGTGTCCCCGGCGAGGGCGGCCCCGCCAGCCCGATCTGGCCGTACAGCACAACGCCGTCGCCGGTCACATCGGCGCACACCGTGGTGGACAACCCGGCCTGCAGCCCGGACCAGCCGCAGGTCGTGACCGTGGCGGTGGCAACCTGCGGCACGGCGGCGGGCGCGGGCGTCGCAAGCGGCGTGACGGCTCCGGCCGCACCCGCCGCGGTGCGCATGATGCGGTTCATGGACTCCCCCTTCCACCACGCCGCGCCGTCGCGGCCCTGCTCAACCGGAGGACAGTACGGCGGCTACGACACCGGGAAGAAGGTCGACCGAGTCAGCGCAGTTCCTCGCGCAGGGCGTCGACGCGGGCGACGGCCTGCGCGAAGGCCGCGCGGTCGAGGCGGCCCGCATCGAGAGCTGCGGCCAGGGCAGTGTTGGCGTCTTCGGCCTGCTGCGGGTCGCGGGCCGAGCAGAGGAGCAGGTCCATACCCGCGTAGGCGGCGGTGACGGCGCGGGTGCCGGTGTCGCCGTACGGGGTGAGGGCGCCGGCTTCGAGGGCATCGGTGATGGTGACGCCGTCGAAGCCGAGGCGGTCGCGGAGTTCGCCCTGGATGACGGTGGGTGAGAAACCGGCCGGGTGGTCGGGGTCGAGGGCGGGGTAGATCGCCCAGGAGGCCATCACCAGGCGGACGCCGGCGGCGATGGCGGACCGGTACGGGGCTTCGCCGCGGGTGCGGAGTTGAGCCAGGGAGACGGGGAGGGTGACCGGGCGGGCGTCGGTGTTCTCGTCGCGGGCGGCCGAGCCGAGGCCTGGGAAGTGCTTGGCAGTGGCGGCGACGCCGAGGCCCTGTTGGGCGGCGAGGAAGGCTCTGCCCAACTCGCCCACCCGGGAGGGGTCCTGGCCGTAGGAGCGCTCGGAGTGGTCGATGAAGTTGTCCGGGGTGTCGTAGACGTCGAGCACCGGGGCGAGGTTGACGTTCAGCCCGGCGTCGTTGAGCGTCGCGGCGGCGCCGGTGCCGGAGTCCAGGGCGGCGGCGATCGGGTCCGGGGCCGTTCCGGTGCGGCGGGCGGAGAGTTCGGGCGCGCCGGGCAGGCGGCGGACCCTGCCGCCCTCCTGGTCGGTCATCAGCAGCAGCGGGCGCGGGTGCGGCGCCTCGACCGCTGCCTGCTTCAACCCGGCTACAGCCTCGGCGAGTTGCGACGGGCTGGTGATGTTCTCGCCGAACAGGATCACCCCGGCGGCCCGACCCTCCCGGATAGCCTGGAGCACCCCGGGCGGTGGCGTCGGGCCCGGGTAGGAGAGCACGATCCGACGCCCGGCGAGCTGACGGGAGTCCCGCTCCTGGCCGGTCATCACGGCGATCCTCTCGGCGGTCATCTCGGCGGTATGGCCGCTGAGCGTCGTCGACCCTGCCGGGACCGGTCCGAGCGCGGCTCCCAGCACCAGCAGCACCGACCCGAGCTGAGCAACACGCCGGAACGGGGCCATCACGCCTCCAGGGTCTGCAGCGGCATACGGTCCGTCAGCGTACCCAGGGACCGGCCGTCCGGCAGCCCGCAAAACGCCGTGACCGCCGCCGCCCAGGGATCATAGGGTGATCACATGTTCGATCGACTGGAAATCAGGGTGCTGCCGCCGAACCACCGCCACGGAGCGCAACTGCGGTTCCGGGTCAACGGTGAGGACCTGGTGGAACCGGCGGTCGGTCCCGAGGGCTACGGGCCGCACGCCGCGACCATGTTCCCGGTCGACGGCCCCGGCCCGCTGCGGGCGACCGAGCAGCCGCGGCGCGTGGAGCTGGGCCAGCCGGAGTGCACCGGCGGCTGCTGCGGCTACCTGTCCGCCGTGGTCCAGCGGATCGACGGCGTCGTCATGTGGTCGGGCTGGGAGCTGCCCGCCGACGCGACCCGCCCGCTGGAGTACACCTTCGAGGCCGACCAGTACGAGACGGAGCTGGCCCGCATCGAGGCCGATCCCTGGTGGCGCGCCCAGGCCTGAACGGGGGAGGCGTGGGCCTCCCAGTGCCGTTCAACAACAGGCGCCTCTGGCTCCGCCAGGCCGGACCGCCCGAGGGGCGCGACGGGTTCCAGCGCCTCCTGGACCAGGGCGTGTCTTGTGGATCCTGTCGGACCCGGCAGAGATCCGCAGGACACGCCCTAGCCTCCGAGCCCCGCCCGGCGGACCAACTGCCCCAGCACCGCCGCGCCTTCGTCGATCTCTGCCGGGGAGCGCGCCGCGTATCCGAGGACCAGGCCCGGCGGGAACGGGAGGCGGGCGTGCCAGGACAGTGGCTGCACCTTCACACCTGCCGCCAGCGCCGCTGTGGCCAACTCGGTGTCGCTGCATCCGAGTTCCTCCGGCAGGGTGAGCATCAGGTGCAGGCCAGCGGCGGCGCCGTGCACGGTGGCCGCGGGGAGGTGGGTGCGGAGGGCGGCGATCATCGCGTCCCGGCGGCGACGGTGGCGGCGGCGCAGCAGCCGTAGGTGGCGGTCGAGTTCGCCGGATTCCATCAGCCGCGCCAGGACCAGCTGGGGCAGGACCGTTTCCGAGGTCGGCGAAGCGCTTGGCGTCCAGGACGGCGTCGCGCAGGCGCGGGGGTACCAGCAGCCAGCCGGTGCGCAGGGCGGGGGCGAGCAGTTTGGAGATGCTGCCGGCGTAGCAGACCTGGTCCGGCAGGGCGGCCCGGAGGGCGGGGACGGGCGGGCGGTCGTAGCGGTGTTCGGCGTCGTAGTCGTCCTCGATGACGAGCCCGCCTTCGCCTGCCCAGCCGAGGAGTTCGCGGCGCCGTTCCCCGCCGAGGACGACGCCGGTGGGGTACTGGTGGGCGGGGGTGAGCAGGACGGCCGGGGCGCCGGTGGCGCGCAGGGCGTCGACCCGGATGCCCTCGGCGTCGACGGGGACGGGTGGGGTGGCGGCGAGCCAGTGGGCAAGGTGCTGGCGGGCGCCGAGCGAGCCCGGGTCCTCGACCGCGACCGCGGTGGTGCCCAACCGCCCGAGGGCGCGGCCGAGCAGAGCGAGGGCCTGGGCGGTCCCGGCGACGACGAGCACCTCCTCGGGGTCGGCCCGGATGCCCCGGTTGCGGGCGAGCCAGTGGGCGACGGCCTCGCGCAGGGCGGGGGCGCCGCGTACGTCGCCGTAGCCGAGGTCGTGGGCGGCGAGTTGGTCGAGGACGGCCCGCTCGGCGCGCAGCCACGCGGCGCGCGGGAATGCGGCGAGGTCCGGGACACCAGGGGTGAGGTCGATCCGGGCGGGTGCGCCGCGCAGATGGTCGAAGACCTCGGGGTCGGGGTCCTCGCGGAAGAGGGCGGGTGCCGGGCGGGGCCGGGGCCGGGCGGCCGCGGGGGACGGGCCCGTGACCACCACCGTGCCGCCCCTGCCCCGGCCGGCGACCTGCCCGGCCTCGGCGAGTCGGCGGTAGGCGTCGGTCACCACCCCTCGGGAGACGCCGAGTTCGGCGGCGAGCACCCGGCTGGCGGGCAGTCGGCTGCCTGCCGGGAGGCGTCCGTCGGCGACGGCCTCGCGCAGTCGCCGGGCGAGCCAGTCGGTGAGGCCGCCGGGCGGGGCGTCGGCGGCGTCGAGCTGGAGGAAGTCGGCGCCGAGCTCTTTGGACCTGTCGACTGCCTCGTCTTTGGACCTGTTCACCGGTCCATAGTGGCGCGAGGGTTGGGCCATGACCACTGGAACGAGCACCCACCGAACGAGCGCCCACCCCAGCTCCTACGTCCACGGCTACTCGGAGATCGAGGCGCAGCGCCTCGGCGACCAGGCCGACACCCTCGCCGAGCTGCTGCACGCGGGCACGGCCTACCCGGCAGGCAGCCGGGTGTTGGAGGCGGGCTGCGGGGTGGGGGCGCAGACGGTGCACCTGCTGGCCGCCAGCCCCGGGGTGCTGCTGACGGCGGTGGACCTCTCGGCGGACTCGCTGGCCCAGGCCCGGTCCCGGGTGGCGGCCCAGGCGCCCGCCGCGCAGGTCGCCTGGCACCACGGCGACCTGCACCGACTGCCCTTCCCCGACGGCACGTTCGACCACGTCTTCCTGTGCTTCGTACTGGAGCACCTGTCCGACCCGGCGGCCGGCCTGGCGGCGCTGCGCCGGGTGCTGCGGCCGGGCGGGACGATCACAGTGGTCGAGGGCGACCACGGCTCGGCCGTCTTCCACCCGGAGAGCCCGGTGGCCCGCCGTACGGTCGACCATCTGGTCCGGCTCCAGGCCGGGGCGGGCGGTGACGCGCTGATCGGACGTCGGCTGTACCCGCTGCTGACGGCCGCCGGGTTCGCGGAAGTGACGGTCCGCCCGCGGACGGTCTCCGCGGACGGAGGTCGCCCGGCGCTGGTGGAGGGCTTCACGCTGCGGACCTTCGTCGCGATGGTGGAGGCCGTCCGGTCGGAGGC
The DNA here is from genome assembly GCF_053598235.1 of Kitasatospora sp. NPDC001159. Lineage (NCBI taxonomy): Bacteria > Bacillati > Actinomycetota > Actinomycetes > Kitasatosporales > Streptomycetaceae > Kitasatospora > Kitasatospora sp. NPDC001159. The sequence continues at coordinate 76,240 of NZ_JBSFJV010000013.1, read as the reverse complement.
GCTGGCTGCCGGGCTGACCACCCCGGAGGCCTTCGACCGCGGCATCGCGGAGCTGCGCCGCGCGGCCGAACCGGGCGGGACGTTCCACTACACCTTCTTCAAGGCGACGGCGGTCAACCCGTAGCCGGGTCCGTCCGCGGGGTTGGCCTGCGATCGTCCAGGCCGCGTTCCGCCCGCCGGTCCGCGATCACGTCCATGCGGTCGGGCAGGCCGGGCGACGCGTCGCGGATCGCCTTGATCGCGTACACATTGCGCGAGGCGGTGAGGTGCTCGTCCACCGTGGGCCTGGTCTCGGCGGGCAGGGCCCGCCAGATCGGGTCGTCCATGGTCGCCATCCAAGGGGAAGGCGACCGGGCCCGTCGAACGATTGACGGTCAGCCCGAGCTGTCCCCGAGGTCGGCCAGCAGCGCGCGCATGGCGTCGACCAGGACGGCCCTGCGACCGCCGTCCAGGCCGGCCAGCATGCGGTGCTCGTTGGCGACGTGGTCGGGCAGGGCGCGGTCGATCAGGGCGTGACCTTCGGGGGTGAGCTCGACGTCGCGGCTGCGGCCGTCCTGGTCGCTGCGGGTCCGGGTGACCAGGCCGCGGGCCTCCAGGCGGTCCAGGCGCTGGGTGATGGCGCCGGAGGTGACCATGGCGGACTGCATCAGGCCGGTGGGGGTGAGACGGTAGGGCGGTCCGCTGCGCTTGAGGGTGGCGAGAACGTCGAAGGAGGCCGCGTCCAGGCCGTGCTCGGCGAAGGTGCGGTTGAGCTCCGCGTCCACCAGGCGGTAGAGGCGCTTGAGCCGGCCGAACACCTCCATCGGGGAGACGTCCAGGTCAGGCCGTTCGGCGGCCCATTGCGCGACTACGCGGTCCACATGATCTGCCACGGGTTCAGGGTAGGGGATGCCCTGTGAGTTTCTTAGCAGTGAGGTAACTGTGAGCCACGTCACCGACGGAACCCGATGAAGGATGCCTTAGCACTGAGATACATTGGCTTAGTGCTAAGAAATCGCCTCGCCATCGTGCTGGTGACGGCCCTGGCCCCCGCCATCTGGGGGACGACCTACCTCGTCACCACCGAAATGCTCCCGCCCCACCGCCCGCTGCTGGCGGCCGCCATCCGCTGCCTGCCCGCCGGCCTGCTGCTGATCGCCCTCACCCGCACCCTGCCCAAGGGCGACTGGTGGTGGCGAGCGCTGGTCCTCGGCGCTCTGAACATCGGCGGCTTCCAGGCCCTGCTGTTCGTCGCCGCCTACCGCCTGCCCGGCGGCATCGCGGCCACCGTCGGCGCCGTCCAACCGCTGATCACCGCCGCACTCTCGGCCGCGCTGCTCGGCGACCGGCTCACCCTGCGCACCGTGCTGTCCGGCATCGCCGGCGTGGCGGGCGTCAGCCTGCTGGTGCTGCGCGCCAACGCCCGGCTGGACGCGATCGGCGTGGTCGCCGCGCTCGGCGGCGCGGTGGTGATGGCCTTCGGTGTCGTCCTCTCCAAGCGCTGGGTCTCCCCCGCGCCGCTGCTCGCCACGACCGGCTGGCAGCTCACCGCTGGCGGCCTGCTGCTGGTGCCGGTCACCCTGCTGAGCGAGGGCGCCCCGCCCACCCACTACACCTCCGACAACGTGCTCGGCTACGCCTACCTCTGCCTGATCGGCGCGGCCCTCACCTACGCGATGTGGTTCCGGGGACTGCGCGCCCTGCCGCCGACCTCGCTCTCCTTCCTCTCCCTGCTCAGCCCGGTGGTCGCCACCGTGACCGGCTGGCTGGCGCTCGACCAGGACCTCAGCCCGCTGCAGGCGCTCGGCGCGGTCGTCGTGCTCGGCTCGCTGATCGTCGCCCAGACCCAGCGGCCCCGGCCCGCCGCCCCGGCCCCCGCCGCGCAACAGGCGCTCAGCACGCCGCCGGTGCGCGAGACGGCCTGACTCCGCACCCCCTGAAATCCCGTAGTTCCGTCCACGTTCCGCCCACGTTCCGTCCAAGGAGAAACCTTCATGCGCATCACCGTGTTCGGCGCCACCGGCAACGTCGGCAGCCGCGTCGTGGCCGAGGCGCTCGCCCGCGGCCACGAGGTCACCGCCGTCGCACGGGACCCGGCCAAACCGCACGGCCTGCCGTCCAGCGTCGCCCTCGTGGTCGGCGATGCCCGGGACCCCGGGGACGTCACCCGGATCGCCGCCGGGCAGGACCTGGTGATCACCGCCACCCGGCCCGCACCCGGCAGCGAGCCCGAGCTGGTCGCCGCCACCCGGGGCCTGCTGGACGGCCTGGCCGGTACGGGCGTGCGCCTGATCGCGGTCGGCGGCGCGGGCAACCTGACCGTCCCCGGCACCGACGGCACCGCCCTGGTGGAGTCCCCCGGCTTCCCCGACGAGATCCGGCCGATCGCGCTGGCCTGCGGCGAGCAACTGGACCTCTACCGCGCGGACGAGAAGGTCGACTGGACCTATCTGAGCCCGGCCGCCCTGCTCGAACCCGGCGTGCGCACCGGCCGCTTCCGGCTCGGCCGGGACGAGCTGCTGGTCGACGCCGAAGGCAACTCGGCGATCTCCATGGAGGACCTCGCCGTCGCGCTGCTCGACGAGGCCGAGAACCCCGCCCACCGACGCGCCCGCTTCACCGCCGGGTACTGAGACACCGCACGCCGGGAACACCGTGACTGCTGGATGCACCCCCGCCGGGGGTGTATCCAGCACCACCTCGAAGACGGTGTCCAGCCTCATCGCCCGTCAAGTGCGGCGTCGGACAGGATCTTTCCCGTGAACACCACCGCAATCCGCACCCGCCGCGCGGCCGCCGCCGTCGCCACCGCAGTCCTCGCCGGCCTCGCCCTGCCCACCGCGGCGAACGCCGACTCCGGCCGCAACGCCGGCGAGCCCGAGTCCGTGCCCGCCCGCTACGCCCGCCAGGTGCTCGACTGGCAGCCCTGCGCGGGGCAGCCGGCGCTCGAGTGCGCCACCATGGCCGTACCGCGCGACTGGCACCACCCCGGCGTCGGAGCCGACCTCTCCATCGCCGTCTCCCGGCACCGGGTCGCCGACCCGGCGCACCGGAAGGGGACGCTGATGGAGGCGGCGGGCGGCCCGGGCGGGCAGGGCCTGCTGCGTCCGATGGACCTGGCCCAGGGCGCCCCCGCCGTGGCCGCCGCGTACGACATCGTCAGCTTCGACCAGCGCGGCGTCGGCCGCAGCACCCACCCCCAGTGCCAGAGCCCGGAGGACTTCCAGGAGTTCCTGGCCGGGGACTACCGCGACCAGTCCCCCGAAGCGATCGACCGGGTCATCGCCAACTCGCAGAAGTTGGTCGCGAGTTGCGAGGAGCACAGCGGGGACTTGCTGCCCTACCTGACCACCGAGCAGACCGTCCGCGACATGGATCTGTACCGCTCGCTGCTCGGCGAGAAGAAGATCAGCTACTACGGCGCCTCCTACGCCACCATGATCGGCGCCTACTACGGGACGCTCTTCCCGCACCGGGTCGAACGGATGGTGCTGGACAGCAACATCGGCTTCGAGGGCAGCTGGGAGGACTTCGAGACGGGCCAGCCGATGAGCTTCCAGCGCCGGTTCGAGGAGGACTTCCTGCCCTGGATGGCGGCCCGGGACGCCACCTACCACTGGGGCTCGACCCCGGAGGAGGTCAAGGCACACTGGGAGCAGCGCCGCGCCGGCCTGCACGACCGACCCATCACCGACGGCTCGCTGACGCTCGGCCCGAACCAGTTGGACAACGGCACGATCAACGCGATCTACAGCGAGAAGGCCTTCCCGGTCCTCGCCCGCGCCCTGACCGCCCTGGACGACTGGCAGAGCGCCGATCCGACCGCGAAGCAGACGGCCCGCCAGTTGTTCGGCCAGTACCTGAGTCCGGAGTTCCTCGCCGAGTACTTCTCGGTCACCTGCGGCGACACCCCGTGGACCAGGGACCTGGACACCTGGATCGAGCGCGGCGCGGAGAACACCGCCCGATACCCGCTGCTCGGCGCCCGTACGCTGGCCTTCAGCGCGGTCTGCGCGTCCTGGCCGACCGACCCGGCGCCGAAGGTCAAGGTCACCGGCGCCCACCTGCCGCCGGTGCTGATGCTCAACTCGCTGCATGACCCGGCCACTTACTACGAGGCGGCGCTCGGCGCCCACCGCGCGCTGCGCGGCTCGAAGCTGGTCACCGTCACCGGGAACGGCAACCACGGCCAGTACCCGGGGTCCGACCCCTGCGTCACGAACACCGTCGAGCGCTACCTGCTGGACGGCCAGGTGCCCGAGCACGACCTCACCTGCCCTGTCCCGCAGGCTGGTTGATCCGCCGAGCGGTCAACTCCGGCAGCGTGCCCGGAGCATGGTCCGAAGCCAGGCGGCGGCGACAGCCAGCCCGGCGAAACCGCCGACGGCCAGCTTGATCCCGGCCTTGGCGACGATCCAGCCGACCCCGGGAACGGCCCAGCCCAGCCAGTGGAACATCGCCAGCAGCACCGCGCAGCCGCAGACGGCGGCCAGCACGGTGGCTCCCACGGCGGCGGCCCGCGACAACTCGCGCGGGCCGTCGTCGGCCGTGGCGTCCGAAGTGGCGCCCCCCGCAGCGCTGTTGACCGGTTCGCCCGCCATGCCGCCATTGACCATGTCGTTCGTACCTCCATCACCCATGCGGCCGATGATACGTCCTCGGACAGGAGGGCACAGGCCCCGGGCAGTGGGCGCGGACACAGGGTTCGGAGCGCAGGACCCGGAGCTCGGGTCGTTGGAACGAGGCGGAACTCAGCGGCAGGCGTGGTGGGTGTCCCCGAGGTGCTCGCCGGTCTCGTCGTCGGGGAAACTGACGGCCATGGTGACCCGGTACTCGTGGACGTCGTCGCGGTGCCCCGGCACCCTGGCCCAGGCCAACGAGTGCACCTCGGCGTCCGGGGCCTGGCGGCACCAGGCGGCCGCCTCCTCCAGGGCGCGGGCGGCCGAACGGCCGGTGCACACCACCGCGGTGTAGGCGGCGACCGCGACGTCCCCGCCGGCGGTACGGCCGGACCGCGACACCGCCCGGACGGCAGCGGCGGCCTGGGTCAGGTCACGGGCCAGGTCGTCCACCACCCGAGGGGGCGCCGGCAGGACAACCGCTCCCCCGGCGACGGTCTCCGGCAGGTTCGCGCTCACGGTTTCGACATCCATCCGCATGGTCACGCGGCACAGCATGCCGGACGGGATTTCCTGGCATGCCCACTTTCACCTGAACGTCATCCTTCCAGGGCCGAGTTGGGGGTGCCCCCTGGTGCCGACCGGCCCGCCCTGCTACGGGTCGCCGGGCCCGGCGTCGAACATCAGGGCAGGTCAGAATGTCAGCCGCGGGCGCCGCCGGGGAGCCCGACGCGACGCCCACGCACCACCCCCGCGCTTCGAACCGCCGTCCCGACCGCCGGGGCACCCGGGCCCCTTGCTGTTGGGCTCCCGGTCAACTTCCGTCAGCCACACGGCAAGTCAGCTGCGCGGCGGCCTCCGACGCGAAGGTTCGGACCCGACGGACCCCCGCTGAGGTGCCACGTTCACCCCCCGGTGAACGCCGGGCCGCCGCCCGGCCATCCTGTTCCTGTCAGATCGTCGTGATACTAATCGTCACGGCGGCGGGTGCCGTCGGCCGACGGGCGGGCACGATGACGATGGCTCAGCCGTTCCGGGATGGTCCGGACGGCGACGGGGAGGGGCAGCAGATGGCGGCGAGGTTCGGCAGCGCCCAGAGCGGGCGGAAGGTACGGCTCGGCAAGCGGGTCACGGGGACGGCGGCGGCCCTCGCCGCGCTGGCCGCGCTGACCGGCTCTCAGGTGTCGGGCCTCGGGCTCGCCCCGGCCGCCGCCGACCCCAACCCGGCGCAGGACAGCACCACCGCGCAGGGCACCGGCGGGTCCGGCGCCCCCGCCTCCCCGTTCGGCGGCCCGACCGCCGCCACCCCCGGCAACGGCCGCCCGGTCGACGGCGGTGGCACCGTCCAACTGCCCCAGCCGCCCGGCACCCTGCCCGGCCCGCCCTCGGCCGGCCCGTTCACGGCCACCGGGGCCTCGCTGCCCGCCACCGTCCTCGCCGCCTACCGGCAGGCCGAGTCCTCGCTCGCGCAGCGCACGCCCGGCTGCCACCTGCCGTGGCAGCTGCTGGCGGCGATCGGCCAGGTCGAGTCCGGCCAGGCCAACGGCGGCCAGGTGGACGCGGTGGGCACCACCCTGACCCCGATCCTCGGCCCGGTGCTGGACGGCAACGGCTTCGCCGCGATACCCGACACCGACGGCGGTCGCTACGACGGCGACTCACGCTGGGACCGCGCCGTCGGCCCGATGCAGTTCATCCCGTCCACCTGGGCCTCCTGGGGCGTGGACGCCACCGGCAAGGGCACGGCCGACCCCAACAACATCTTCGACGCCGCCGAGACCGCCGCCCGCTACCTGTGCGCCGACGGCCGCGACGTCTCCGACCCGGCCCAGCTCGACCGGGCGATCCTCAGCTACAACAACTCCACGGAGTACCTGCGGACGGTCCGCAACTGGATGGCCCACTACGGCAGCGGCCTGGTGACCACCGTCCCGGACCGCCCCGGCAGCTCGACCGTGCCGGGCACGCTGCCCACGCCGTACCTCCCGCCGACCGACACCAGGGGCGGCAGCACCACCGGCGGCAGCACGACGGGTACCGGCACCACCACGAGCCCTTCGCCGAGCGCCCAGCCGACCACGCCCGCCCCCGAGCCGCAGCCGACCACGCCTGCGGTGACGCCGACTCAGACGACGTCCCCGCAGCCGACCACCACCCCGACGCCCAGCGGCTCGCCGTCGCCCTCCGCGAGCACACCGGCCACCCCGACCGGCACCCCGTCCTCGACGGCCACCCCCACGGGTACGCCGACCGGCACCCCGACGGGTACGCCCACCTCCTGCCCGAGCCCGACGGCCACCGCGACGCCGACCGGCACCGCCACGCCGACCGGCACCCCGTCCCCGACGGCGACGCCGAGCGGTACGCCGACCGGTACGCCCACGGCCACCCCGTCCGGCTCCCCCACCGTCCCCGGCTGCCCGACGCCCACGCCGACCGGTACCCCGAGCACCACTCCGAGCACCACCCCGTCCGCCGGGCCGAGCAGCACGCCGAGCGCCTCGCTCTCGCCCTCGGCGGCCCCGACGAAGAAGTAGCAGCAGCCCCCGGCAGCAGGACGGCCCCCACGGCCGTCCTGCTGCCGCGCCGTTTCCGCGACGAAGCGACCCGGCCCGCCACTGCCGGCCCGCTACTCCCCCGCCGGCTGCCCCGCCCGGTGCTCCCGCCAGCGGCCGAGCATGCCGTGCAGCTCGTCGATCATGAACTCGAAGAAGGCCGCGCTCTCCGCCAGCCGCTCCCCCGCGACCGTTCCCGCGCCGACGGTAGCCTCACCCTCCTTCAGCACCCGGATCCAGCGCAGCAGGATCTCGTCCCGCCGGGTCAGAGACTCGAACCAGACGTCGTTGAGCACCCGGTAGCGGTCGCGCCGCGAGCCGGGTTCGCGCTCCTTGGCGACCAGGCCGATCTGGATCAGGTAGCGCATCGCGCCGGAGACGGCGGCCGGGCTGATCTGCAGGCGTTCGGAGAGATCGGCGGAGGTCAGCACGCCGCTCTCCTCGGCCATCAGGCATGAGAAGATCCGGGAGGGCATCCGGCCCATGCCCGCGACCACCAGCTCGGCCGCGAACCGCTCGACGAAGTCCGACACGGCCCGGTCGTCACGCCCCTGCTCCGGCTCCCGTCCCACGGCCGTCCCCTTTCCAGTGATCATCCGTCCCCCTGCTCGAACTTTAACGCCTTCCCAATATTCATGTTTTTCTGAAACTACGGTAACTTCAGAAGCATGACCAAGGCCATCACCCTGTCCGGCCTGCGCAAGACCTTCGGCCGGACCACCGCGCTGGACGGCCTCGACCTGACCGTCGAGACCGGCGAGGTCCACGGTTTCCTGGGGCCCAACGGTGCCGGGAAGTCCACCACCGTGCGTGTTCTCCTCGGCCTGCTGCGGGCGGACGGCGGCACCGCCCGGCTGCTCGGCAAGGACCCGTGGAGCGACGCCGTCGAGCTGCACCGCCGCCTCGCCTACGTCCCCGGGGACGTCGAGCTCTGGCCCAACCTCACCGGCGGTGAGGCCATCGACCTGCTCTCCCGGCTGCGTGGCCGGCTCGACCGGCGCCTCCGCGACGAGCTGATCGAGCGCTTCGACCTCGACCCGACCAAGAAGGGCCGCAGCTACTCCAAGGGCAACCGGCAGAAGGTCGCCATCGTCGCCGCGCTCGCCTCCGACGCCGAACTGCTGCTGCTGGACGAGCCGACCTCGGGCCTGGACCCGCTGATGGAGGTGGTCTTCCAGGACGTCGTCCGGCAGGCCAGGGAACGGGGCCGGACCGTCCTGCTCTCCAGCCACATCCTGGACGAGGTGGAGAAACTCGGCGACCGGGTCAGCATCATCCGGCAGGGCCGCGTGGTGCAGACCGGCACCCTCGGCGAACTGCGCCACCTCACCCGCACCACCGTCGAGGCCGAGACCAGCCGCCCGGTCACCGGACTGGACGCGCTGGACGGCGTGCACGCCCTGCGCACCGACGGGCTGCGCGTCCACTTCGCTGTGGACGGCGCCCAACTCGACGACGCCGTAAGGAAACTGAGCGAGGCCGGGCTGCGCAGCCTGGTCAGCCACCCGCCCACGCTGGAGGAGCTCATGCTGCGCCACTACGGCGACGAGCTGGCCGCCAACGGGCACCGCCTCGACGGCGAGGCCGCGCGATGACCACCACCGCCGCACCCACCGTCCACCGCGCCCAACCGGGCCGCGCCGCGGAGCGCACCACCCTGGCCGGCGCCGCCGCCCTGCTGCGCTTCGCCCTGCGCCGGGACCGGGTCCGGCTGCCCGCCTGGGTGCTCGGCCTCGGGCTGCTCACCATCGCGTCCGCCAACAGCGTCCACACCGTCTACCCCACGGCCGCTGACCGCGCCTCGATCGCCCACGGCTCCGACAACCCGGCCCTGCTCGCCATGACCGGCCCGGCCCACTACCTGACCGACTACACCTGGGGCGCCATGCTCGGCCACCGGATGCTCGGCCTGCTGGCCGTGCTCGCCGGCCTGATGAGCGCCCTGACCGTCACCCGGCACACCCGCGCTGAGGAGGAGAGCGACCGCGCCGAACTGGTCCGCTCCGCCGCCGTCGGCCGCCACGCCCAGCTCGCCGCGGCGCTGGCCACCGCCGCCGTCGCCGACCTGGCGCTCGGACTGCTGCTCACCGCCGGCCTGCCCGGCCTCGGCATCCCGGGCCTGACCAGCGGCGGCGCGCTGCTCTACGGCGTCGCCACCGCCGTCGGCGGCCTGCTGTTCGCGGCGGTGGCCGCCGTCACCGTCCAGGTCACCGCGCACACCCGGACCGCCTCCGGGCTGGCCCTGTCCGTCCTCGGCGCCGCCTACGCGCTGCGCGCCGCCGGGGACGCCGCGGAGAACGGGCTCTCCTGGGCCTCCCCGATCGGCTGGCTGCAGCGCAGCTACCCCTTCGTCGACGACCGCTGGTGGCCGCTGCTGCCCGCGCTCGTGCTGACCGCCGCCATCTCGGCCGCCGGGTTCCTGCTGAGCACCCGCCGCGACCACGGCGCCGGGCTGCGCGTCACCCGCCCCGGCCCGGCCACCGGCAGCCCGCTCCTGGGCACCCCGCTCGGCCTGGCGCTGCGCCTGCACCGCGGCCTGATCGGCGGCTTCGCGGTCGCCCTGCTGCTGCTCGGTGCGATGTACGGCTCACTGCTCGGCGACGCCGACTCGATGCTCAAGGACGTCGACCGGATCAGGGAGGCGCTGGCCCGGCTCGGCGGCCATGCCCTCGCCGACTCCTTCGCCGCGCTGACGATGCTGGTCGTCGCGGTGGTCGGCGGGATCTACGCCGTCCTCGCGACGCTGCGGCCGCGCGCCGAGGAGAGCGCCGGACGGGCCGTGCCGGTGCTGGCCACCGGGGTGTCGCGGTCCGGCTGGCTGGGTGGACACCTGGCGGCGGCACTGCTGGGCTCCACCGCCGTGATGCTCGCCGCGGGCGTCGGGTTTGGCCTGTCCGGGGCGCTGTCCACCGGCGACGCGGGCGTGTTCCTGCGACTGACCGGCGCGGCCCTGGCCTTCGCGCCCGCCCTGTGGGTGACGGTCGGTTTCGCCGCCGCCGTCTACGGCTGGCTACCCAGGGCGATGCCGCTGGCCTGGGTCGTCCCGGCCTACGCGTTCGTGATCGGCTACCTGGGCCCACTGCTGAAGCTCCCCTCGGGCCTGGACTGGCTCTCCCCCTTCGGCCAGGTGCCCCGGCTGCCAGCCGCCGGGATGGACTGGACGCCGCTGGCAGTGCTCACCCTGGTCGCGGCAGCGCTGATCGCCCTGGCCCTGGCCGGGTTCCGGCGCCGGGACGTCGAGTGACGCCTCGGACGCCGGGACCGGACCGGCTCAGAGGTGCTTGACCAGCTCCGGCATCAGGTCCTGGAAGGTGCGCCCGTTGGCCGGCTGGCCGATCGCGGCCATCTGCCAACCGCCCGGCGTGCGCTGCACCTTGGCCATGATCTGCGCGGTGTACGGGCCGCCGCCGGTGAGGGTGTAGCGGGCCAGCTCGACGCCGGTGGTCTCGTCCACCAGTCGGCAGAAGGCCGCCTCGACCTCCTGGAAGGTCTGCCCCGTGAAGGAGTTGACGGTGAAGACGATCTGGTCGACCTCGGCCGCGATCCCGGTGAGGTCGACCGTGATCGACTCGTCGTCGGTCGCGTCGCCCGCGCCACCGACCAGGTTGTCACCGCTGTGCCGGACCGAGCCGTCGTTGCTGGTGAGGTGCTGGAAGAAGACCACGTCCAGCGCCCGCCCCTGGGAGAACAGCACCGCCGAGGCGTCCAGGTCGATCTCCTGCCCGGAGAACAGCTTGGCCAGGAAGCCCTTGCGCTCCACCGCCTTCCAGCCCAGGCCCATCCGGACCAGGCTCAACTGCCCACCGCCCGGCTTCTCCAGGCTGATCTTCTGCCCCTTGGCCAGCGAAACGGTCATCGTGCCCTCCTCGTTCCTGCCGTCCGTGCCGCGAATCTATCGCACCGCAGGGAAACCGTGATCACCGGACGGCGTACCTCGAGGACCCCTACCCAGCAGTCCCCCGGCCCGCACTTCCGGCGGTACTCCGCACACCGAGGGATGGTCGACCGGACGTCCGGCGTAGCCGTGAAACGGGACCGAACGGGCCGGCGGCGCAACCGTCCAGGCAGCAGCGCCGCGGCGGCCACCAAAACGATTGGCATGCGAATTCTCCAACCTCGCAAGACAGTTGACGCTTACTCAGGTCCGCGTGCGACCTCAGGTCGCTCAGGTGTCGCCGTCCAGCAGGTGCTGGTGCACCTCCTGGAAGGTCCAGGCCCCGCCGGCTGGCCGGGAGAACACCCACACCAGGTCGAACCGGTCCGGCCAGGTGCCCGGCACGCCGCTGCCGGACGCACCGAGCGCCTCGACGATCCGCGGGATCCGGGAGTGCTCCCAGCAGATCAGCACCGGCTGGGTGCCGGCGAGCGCGGCACCGGCCAACTCGGCCTCCTGGGACTCGGCGTACGTGGTGTCCACGGTGAGCCCGAGCTTGGCGGCCAGCGGCGTGACGGTCTGGCGCATCCGGTGCGCCCCCGCCATCGGGCCCTGGTCGGTGGCGGCGTAGATCCGGGCCGGGGTACGCAGGCCGGTCGCAGGCGGGGCGAACAGGGTGGGCAGGGCCTTGGCGCGGTCCCAGCCGCGCTGGGTGAGCGACTTGCTGTCCTGCTTGCCGTTCTCGTCCAGGCCGGGCAGGCTGCCGTCGGGCTTCTCGCCGTGCCGGATGATCATCACGAAGGCCACTCCGCCCGGGTCACTGGCCTTGGCCACCGGACCGTTCTTGTCGGCCTTGTTCTTCTTCCCCGAGGAGGAGCAGCCCGTCAGCACCAGCGGTGCGGCCGCCAGCAGGCCGCTGAGCAGCGCGCGGCGGGAGGTCACGACCGTCACTCGGCACCCCGCTCCAGCCGCACCAGCGCGTCGATCGCGACGGCCGCACCGCCGCCCGTGCCGCCGCCCTTGTGGCCGGGCTCGGCGCCGACCGTGCGGTGGACGCGTTCGGCGCGCACGGTGCGCAGGCCGTGGTCGGCGAGGTCGGCGAGGACGTCGTCCGGGGTGAACAGGACGGCCGGGTCCTGCGGTCCGCCGACGCCCTCGGTGAGGTTGCTCAGGTCGTGCCCGACCACCAGCAGGGTGCCGCCGGGGGCGAGCGCGTCGGCGGCCCGGCGCAGCGCGGTCCGGCGGTCCTCGGCGGGCAGTTGGAGGTAGGCGACCAGGACGAGGTCGTAGCCGGCGACGGGGACCTCAAAGGTTCGGGCGTCGCCGTGACGCCAGGTGAGGCGGTCGGCGACCTCGTCCGGCAGGTCGGCGGTGAGCCGTTCGGCGCGCTCCAGGGCCACGGCGGAGAAGTCCAGACCGGTGACCTCCCAACCCTGGGCGGCCAGCCAGATGGCGTTGCGGCCCTCGCCGGCGGCCAGGTCGAGGGCGTGACCGGGGGTGTGACCGGTCAGTTCGCGGACCACCCACTGGTTGGGCGCGGCGCCCCAGACCAGTTCGCTCGCCGCGTAGCGGTCGTCCCAGCCCTGACTGTCCATGGAGCTCCTCCGTTCGGCGGCCTGCTCGGTACCGGTCAACCTACCGGTCCACCGCCCTGCGCCGCCCTGCGCGGGCCGGACGGTCCAGCGGGCGGTCACAGTTGACGGCGAATACCGGTCCAGTCCAATCCCGCCGGGGGTGCCGTCTGGCCCGCCGCCGGTTGTCGGTGTGGCCGCCGGAACGCGAGTGGTCCGCGCGGATCACTCGCGGGCCACTCGCCATGCCCGGAGGATCAGCGCGGCACCGGGTCCGCCCCGCCCCGCCCCGGACGGCAGCGCAGCAGGCGCCCGACCGTCAGCCGGGCCCCGCGCAGTGCGCCGTGCCGGTGCAGCGCCTGCACCGCATAGGTCGAACAGGACGGTGTGTACGGGCAGCAGGCCGGGCGCCGGGGGCTCACCTCGGTGCGGTAGTAGCGCACCGCGCCGTACATCACCCCGGCCGCGAACCCGCGCGGGGCGGGCGCGGACGGGTCGGCCGTACGGCGCCCGTGTGCCCCGGTGAGGGCGAAGCGGATGCCGGAAGCCATCATCACCGGAATGAGCGCGATCAGGCACGGGTCGGCGATGTCACAGCAGCCGTCGCCGCAGCAGTCCAGGCAGTCGTCGTCGCGCTTGCGCTTGCGCCTGCCGCCGTCCTCGTCCTTGCGGTTGCGCCGCTGGTAGGCCTGGTAGGCCTCCCAGTCCTTGCGCTGCTTCTTCCGGCGTAGCCGCTCCGGCTCGGGCAGCCACCACCAGGCGCGCTCCGGGCGGGACGGCGGGACGGGAGCGGCATCCGGTTCCCGTGGGAACCGGCCACCGGGATCCGGCGTCGGATAGGACACTGCTGATGTTCCCCTCGATCCGTCGGCCGAGGGCCGACCCCCGACAATCCGGGCAAGGTTATCCGATGATCACCTGCCCGGATTCCCGGTGGACGACGTGGTCGAAGGGGCTCCGAACCCTTTGTCAGCCCTTGAGGTTGAGCGAGGGGAAGAGGTCCTCGAACGGCTGCGTGGTGACCGAGACGCTTCTGGCGAACGGATCGTCGAAGTCCCAGATCATGAACAGCAGGAAGGCGATCAGCGCGCTGAAGCAGGCCGCCAGGATCAACTCCCTTCGCGTGCGCCGGATCTGCAGCGCGAAGAGCATGCCGACGGTCACCACGGCGCCGCCGATCAGGCCGAACCAGACCACGCCCGGCATGCCCGGTCCGGCGTTCTGGCCACGCTGGTTGCGGGCGTCGGAGGCCTGGCTGATCCGGTCCATGATCGGCTGGTAGGCCTGGGACTCCAGCTCCGAGGCCGGCGGCCGGGTGGCCACGTCGTTCTGGAGCTTTTCCAGCAGCTCGGTGCCCTTGTCGGTGATCTCGCCGTGCTTGGCCATGTAGTCCCACTCGACGTTGACCACGTACGTGACATACGCGTCCACGTCGGCCCGGACCTGGTCGCGGAAGTCGGCCGGGTAGACCACCGCCCGGTCGCTCACCTCCCGCAGCGACTGCGCCTCGCGGAACAGGTCGTCCTGAGCGGCGCCGCGTGCCTCCCAGACTCCCGCGATGGCGAGGCCGAGGACGATCGCGTAGACCACGCCGATCATCATCGTGATGTACTCGATGACGTCGGGCGTCTCATCGACGTTCTTCTCGGTGCCCACCCGACGGTGCCTCAGCAGCACCACCGCCACCACGACGGCGCAGGCCGCCGCCATGGCGATGGCCAGAACCACCCACTCGGACATGGGAACTCCCCTCTCTGGCTTGGCTTGTGACGTGAACGGGGTACTCGGGAACTCGGCCGACTCTAGGGACCGGCGGCCGTGCGGTCGCGGGCCCAGGACGCCCGGGGTCCTGGGGTCCTGGAGTCCTTGGGTCCTTGGGTCCTGCGACGGGACGCCGTCAGGACTGGGAGCGACCCCGACCCCGGTTGCCACGGCCCGGGCGCAGGGCCGCGGCCGCCAGCACGGCGGGGACGGTGACCAGCAACATCGTGGTGGTCGCCGGGGCGCTCTGATGATGCCGCGCGACGGGCTGCGGCTGCGCCGGCCGGGCGTGGAACACCGGCTGTGCCACCGGGGTCGGCCACAGCGGGCTCGGGCGCACCGGGCTCGGCGGCGCGGCGGGCGGGGTCGGCTGGGGGGCGGGGTCGCCCGCCTGGGCGGGCGCGGGCGCCGCCGTGGGGGGTGCGGCCGGTGCGGGGGCCGGGGGCGGCGGAGGCGTGGACGACGGGCGTGGGGTGGGCGCCGGAATCGGGCTGGGCGACGGCGTGGGAGTCGGCGTCGGGATCGGCGTGGGAGTCGGGATCGGCGTGGGAGTCGGGGGGTGCGTCGGGATCGGGCTCGGGCAGGGGTGCAGGTGGTGATGGTGCCCGTTGCGGTCGCCGTGACCGTCCTGCTCGCCCTGGTCGCCCTGCTCGTCGTCCGGCCGCCCCGGTTGGTGCGGGAGGTCCGTCGGCGCCGAGGGCGAGAACGGGGGTGCCACCGGGAACGGGCCGGCCTGGTGCGGGGGGCACGGGTGGCGTTCGCGCGGCGACTTGGGCCCGTGGTGCATGGCGCCGGGGGCGACCGTCACGCCGACCTGGACGTCCACGTCCACTCCGACGTCCACGCTCCCGCCCGGGCCGACCGACATCGACACGTCCGTCTCGCTGCACACGCAGATGTCGACCACCGGGCCGTGCGAATGTCCGCCCGGTCGCTCGGCTCCGGAGGCGGCGGCGCCGCTGACCAGCGCGCACATCGCCACCACGCCGACCGCCGCGCCGACCAGTCGTACCCGCCGCCCGGGGGTCGCAGTCCCACCGCCGGGCAGCGGTATCCGTCGGAACTGCCGACGCTGCGGCATGGGCTCCACACACCTCTCGGGTCGACTGGGTGGGACGGCACGGGCTTCGAGCTGATCAGCCACGGCGGAACAGGCGGAAGCGGGCAAGTCCGAATCGGAAAGCCGATCGGGCACGACCAGATGCTTCCGAACATGATCAGACGGACGGCCCCCCGCAACGGGCGGGCCGTCCGCCATCAGGTCGAACGATCTTCATGCCGGCCGGTTACGGCCCGCACTCACCGCTCTTCGCTCTCAGTGGCGACGGTGCGCGATCTCGACGTTCTCCAGCACGCCGACCGCGTCCGGCACCAGGATCGCGCACGAGTAGTAGGCGCTGACCAGGTAAGAGATGATCGCCTTCTCGTCGATGCCCATGAAGCGGACCGACAGCGCGGGCTGGTACTCGTCCGGGAGGCCGGTCTGGTGCAGGCCGATGACGCCCTGATTGTCCTCACCGGTACGGATCACCAGGATCGAGCTGGTGCTCTCCTTGGTGATCGGGATCTTGCTGCACGGCAGGATCGGCACACCGCGCCAGGCCGGCACCTGCTGCCCGCCGAGGTCGACATGGTGCGGGTAGATGCCCCGGGCGTTGAACTCGCGGCCGATCGCGGCGATGGTGCGCGGGTGGGCCAGCAGGTAGTCGGGGTCGCGGCGGCGGTTGAGCAGCTCGTCCAGGTCGTCCGGGGTGGGCGGGCCGGAGTGGGTCTGGATGCGCTGGTCGAAGTCGGCGTTGTTGAGCAGACCGAACTCCGGGTTGTTGATCATCTCGTGCTCCTGGCGCTCGCGCAGGGCCTCGATGGTCAGTCGGAGCTGGTGCTCGATCTGGTTCATCGGCTGGTTGTACAGGTCCGCGACGCGGGTGTGGACCTTGAGGATGGTCTGGGCGACGCTCAGCTCGTACTCACGCGGCTTGAGCTCGTAGTCCACGAAGGCGCCGGGGAGTTCGTACTCTCCGTGGTGGCCGGCCGACATGGCGATCTCGGCCTCGCCGCGCTCGTTCTGGGCCTGCAGCGGCAGGGCCAGGAAGGACTCCAGGTGCTCCTGGAGGCTCGGCGCGTTGTCCCGGATGCGGGCGAAGTCGTCCCGGCTCAGGATCAGCGCGACACCGGAGGTGGCGGACTTCGCGGTGTACTCCCAAACGGCGTCCGCGTTCAGCAGCGCGTCGTCGCCGAAGCGGTCGCCGTCACCGGCCACGCCGACCACGGCCTCGTCACCGTACTTGCCGGTGCCGATCTTGTTGATCTTGCCGTGCGCGATCAGGAAGATCTTGTCGGCCGCCTCGCCCTGGGTGGTGAGGACCTCGCCGGGGCCGAAGTCGATCTGCTGGCAGCGGTCGGCGAGGGCGGTCAGCACGTCCTCGTCCTCGTAGCCGCGCAGCAGGGCGAGCTCGCCCAGCTCGGCCGGGATCACGCGGACCTGGGAGCCGGTCTTGATGAACTCCACCACGCCATTGCCGACGGTGTAGGTGAGCCGTCGGTTCACCCGGTACGCACCACCGTGGGCCTCGACCCACGGGAGCACCTTGAGCAGCCAGCGGGAGGTGATCTCCTGCATCTGCGGTGCGGACTTGGTCGTGGTGGCAAGGTTGCGGGCAGCTGCCGTCGCAAGGCTCTGCTGCCGGTCCTGCTGTGTCTCCGGGCTCGTGTCCACGGGCATCGGCAGGGTCTCCATTCGTGTGGTCGGATCACGCGACCAGGGCCGTACCGCACCGACCTGGGCACGCAAGCCGTGACGGACCATCAGATCCGCTTACTGATGGGGAAGTTGGTGTGGTGTCGGGAGAGCGGCCGCCGTCCCGCGGCAGCCCATCCGGAACCCTAGATCACCAGAACCCGACCAGGCCCGTACGGCGGTCGACTACCCCCCGATAGGATGAATCTCCCCCCAACCACCCCGCAGCGCCCCACCGCCCGCAGGAACATCCGGTCCCACCTGCGATCCCCGCGCCACCAAAGCCCTTCCACCCCTTGCCCGACCCCGCCGCCCACCCGAGCCCCGGTCTCCCGGCGCCAGCCCGGCAAACCGCTCAGGCCACCTCGTACCGGACCCGGACCCGGTCGAGCCGGCCCGCCGCGAGGTCCTCGTCGGGGATCCAGAAGGAGACGTTCACGGCACCCCGGTCAGCGCCCACCGCCGACGTCTCGACCTGCAGCAGCGGCCGGTGCTTCGCCCCTCACCCCGCCCTCAGGTCGGCGGCAGGATGTCGCAGAGCGCGGCGAGCGACGCCGGGTAGGCGTGGTCGGGTGGGGTGGCGTAGCCGACGACCAGGCCGTCCGCCGTCGGCATGTCCTCGGGGCTGACCGCCGGGTGGCGGTAGTCGGCGAGGCCGTCGAGGGCGAGGCCGCGGTAGGTGGCGGCCTTGAGCACCGAACGCTCGGTGCCCGGCGCCAGGCGCAGCACCGCGTGCAGACCGGCCGCGATACCGGAGACCTCGATATGCGGGGCGTTCGCGGCGAGCGCGGCCACCAGCTGGTCCCGGCGGTCGCGGTAGCGGCGCCGCATCCGGCGGACGTGGCGGTCGTAACCGCCGGAGTCGATGAACTCGGCGAGGGTCAGCTGGTCCAGGGCGCTGGCCCAGCCCTCGCGTTCGCCCTTGACCGCGAGCACCCGGTCGACCAGGTGGTCCGGCACGACCATCCAGCCGAGACGCAGCGCGGGGCTGAGGCTCTTGCTGGTGCTGCCGAGGTAGACCACCCGCTCGGGGTCGAGCCCCTGGACGGCGCCGACCGGTTGGCGGTCGTAGCGGAACTCGCCGTCGTAGTCGTCCTCCAGGACGAGCCCGCCGCGTCCGCGAGCCCAGTCGATGACGGCGGCGCGGCGGCCGGCGTGCAGCGGCCCGCCGGTCGGGAACTGGTGGGCGGGGGTGAGCAGGACCGTACGGACGTCCGGCCGGTGTGCCAACTCGCTGACCCGGGCGCCCTGTTCGTCGATCGGCAGCGGAACGGCGGTGACTCCGGCGGCGGACAGCAGCCCGCGGTGGAAGCCCAGCCCGTATGCCTCGACGGCCAGCGGCCCCTGTTCGGCGGGCGGCAGGGCGGGCGCCGCGCCGTCGAAGAGCAGTCGCAGCGCGTGGGCGAAGCCGGAGCAGATGACGATCCGGTCGGGGTCGGTGCGCACCCCGCGGGCGCGAGCGAGGTAGTCGGCGAGGACGGTGCGCAGTTCGCGCCGGCCGTGCGGATCGCCGGGCCCGAAGGCCTCGTTGGGCGCGACGGTGAGGGCCCGGCGGGCGGCGGCCAGCCAGGCCGTCCGGGGGAAGGAGGCGGCGTCGGGCTGGCCCTGGCGCAGGTCGTGCACCGGCCCGGGCCGCGCCGAGGGACGGCGGGCCCGGGTGGACGGGACGGGCACGGCGCGTTCGGCGACGGTGGTGCCGGAGCCCTGACGGGCGGTCAGCCAGCCCTCGGCGACGAGTTCGGCGTACGCCTCGGCGGCGGTGTTACGGGCCACGCCGAGGTCGGCGGCCAGGGCCCGGTAGGGTGGCAGCCGGGTGCCGGGCGCGAGTCTGCCGCTGCGGATCGCCTCGCGCAGCGCGGCCATCAGCGCGGCGCGGCGCCCGCCGGTGGCGGGCAGGTCGAGGTGCAGATCGCTGCCGGTCGGGTGGGCCGGCTCGGTAGGGTGCGCGCCCGGCGTTTCCGTCATGCTTCCGCACCCTACCGGCCGCCCCTGCGTGCTCCGGAGGGCGGTCAGCCCTGGTGGTACTGGTTCGGCAGGCCGTAGTCGCCGTACGGGTTGGGCGGGCTGGGCTGGCCGTAGGGGTTGGGCTGCTGGTAGTGGCCGTAGGGGTTCGGCTGGCCTTGGCCACCGGGCCTGGGGCCGCTGTCGCGCCGGTGTAAGGGCGGGTCCGCCGATTCGCGCCCGGCGCGGCTGTCGGACAGGCTCTACGGCACGACGGTCACGGGCCAGCGCCCGGCCTTGACCAGCCGGACGGCCACCGAGCCGATCACCTTGTGCCCGGCCTGTTCGGAGACGCCGACCACGACGGCGTCGGCGCGCAGTTCGTCGGCGAGCTTGGCGAGGCCGGTGTACGGGTCACCGCGCATGGTCAGGAAGCGCCAGTCCACCTTCCACACCTCGCGGACCCGCTGCTCGGCCTCGCGCAGCGCGGCCAGCAGTTCGTCGGCGATCTCCCGGGTGGTCTCCTCCACCGCGGCCCCGGCCAGGGCGGTCGCGGCGCCGAGTATCGGCTGGATGTAGGCGACCGCGAGGACGGCGCTCTGGCGGCGGGCCAGTCCGGCGGCATAGGCGGTCGCGCGCCAGGAGGAGTCGGAGCCGTCCAGGCCCGCCAGGATCACCTTGGGCCCGTCGGTCCCCAGCTCGAAGCCAGCGGGCACGGCCGCCACCTCGTGGTCCTCGTCGCCGACGGCGCCGGTGTCGGCCGCATCGCTCTCGTTGCTCATGAGCGAAGGCTATGTCCGCCAACGCGGGTGAGTGCAGGGGGCACTCCGGGTGAGTACGCCAGGGCAGGGTTCACACCGTTCCCCCGACCCGCAGAAGCCGATGGTCCTCGGCGGGCCGGGCGACTGGCCGGCCGTCAGGCGGCGGGTCGCGGCGGGATCGGCAGCGGCATGGCGGGCAGGCCGTCGATGCTGGTGGCGACGAGCGGCTTGCGCTCGCAGTAGGCGCTGAACTCGGCCTCGTCCTTGCGGTCGAAGTACTGGGCGTGCAGGTCGCGATCGGCACGGTAGTCCATGAACGGGACCGCGTAGCCGCAGGAGTCGCTGACCCGGTCGGCCTTCACCAGGACGATCGCGCGCAGGCCGGAGCCGTCCGCGGCGGGGTCGAAGTGGCCGAGCAGTTCGGCGAAGCGCGGGTCGTCGCGGAAGACGGGCTCACCCCGGCCGTGCACCCGCACCACGGTGGGCGGGCCCTCGAAGGCGCACCACATCAGGGTGATCCGGCCGTTCTCCCGCAGGTGGGCGACGGTCTCCGCCTGCGAGCCACCGAAGTCCAGGTAGGCGAGGGTGAGTTCGTCGATCACCGCAAGGGTGCCGGCGCGCCCCTTGGGCGAGATGTTGACGTGTCCGTCGGCGGCCAGCGGCGCGGTCGCGACGAAGTAGACGGGCTGGCGTTCGATGAACTGCCGCAGCCGGCCGTCGATGGATTCGTACTGCTTTCCCATGTGCGCAATTGTGCCCGCATCTCGGCCCGCGAGAAAGGAAAATCCGTCCAATGAGACGGTGACCCCTTGCCCCGGGCCCGCCTAGGATGGCTGGTACACCCACCACCCGCCCGGCCGAGCACGGGAGTTGAGATGGTCCAGGACACCCTTCCGACGGCCGGGTACACCATGGCCGTCGCCGCGCCCGCCGCCCCGCTGCGCCGGTACGTCCTCGACTACCGCGGCTACCGGATGGTCCTGGACCGCCCGCGCCGAAGGCTGGAGGTGCCGACGGACGTGGTCACCCTGGCGCTCGCCTTCGAGGGCACCATGCGGCTCAGCGACGCCGTCGCGCCGACGGCGGGCGTCCACCTCGGCTCGATCGCGGCCGGGCTGCGCCGGACCGCCACCATCGCCGAACACGCCGGTGTGCTGCACGGGTTGTCGGTCTCGCTCACCCCACAGGGAGCCTTCCGGGCGTTCGGGCCGGCGGCCGGGGAGCTCGGCGGGCAGTGGGCCGAGGCCGGGGACGTACTGGGTCCCCGGCTGCGCACGCTCGCCGGGCGGTTGGCCGACGCCCCGGGCTGGCGGGCCCGATTCGCACTGCTGGACGGGTACTTCACCGCCCTGTTCGCCAACGGTCCGGCCTGGGAACCGTCCATCGCCTGGGCCTGGCACCAACTCCGGCGCTCCCACGGCCTGGTGCCGATCCGCGCCCTGGTCGAGGGCACCGGGTGGAGCCGTCGCCGGCTGGAGCTGCGCTTCCGCGAGCACCTCGGGCTTGCACCCAAGCAGGCCGCCGGCATCCTGCGGCTGCAGCGGACGCTGCGTCTGCTCACCACACCGGACGGTCACCCGGCCGGCGCCGACCTGGCCGCGCTCTGCGGCTACTACGACCAGTCACACCTGGACCGCACCTTCCGCGGCATGGTCGGCTGCTCACCACGCGAGTTCCTGGCCTCCCGGCGCTCGGCCGCCGAGCTGCCCGAGCCCACCGACCGGGTCGTCGGTCGGGTCACCAGCGCGGTGCTGAACGCCGGTTGAGCTCCGCTGCGCATTTGTACAAGACGCGCGACCGCCCCGCCCGGCACCCTCGGAAGGCCCGGCCGGTACGAGGGGACCGGCCGGTCACGGGCGCACGAGCGGGGCTCGCTCCGCACCGGCACCAGCGGCAGTGGTGCCGGCAGGGTCAGCGCTTCATGTAGACGCTGTCCATGAAGTCGATGATCTGCTGATCCGTCAGCCGGTGGCCTTTGCGGTGGCCCATCGCCAGGTCGGCCTCGCTGATCATGCCGACCAGCCGTTCGCCGTCGATCACCGGGATACGGCGGATCTGGTGCTGCTCCATCTTCTTCAGCACCGTGTCCATGCTGTCGTCGGCGCGCACGCAGTGCAGGTGCCCGGCCAGCTCCATCGCCGTCATGGTGGCCGGGTCCTTGCCCTCGGCGAGACAGCGCACCACGATGTCACGGTCGGTGATGATTCCGTGCAGCTTCTGGTCGTCGCCGCAGATCGGCAGCGCGCCCACGTTCTTGTCGCGCATCATCCGCGCGGCCTCGTCCAGCGTCTGGTGGGCGCCGATGCACTGGGCGCCGGTGTGCATGATGTCTCGGGCAGTGGTCACGGGGACTCCTTCGTCGGTACTACCCCCCGACAGCAGGTCGACACCGTGATCGCGGTGTGACCGTGCCATCACCATAGGCAACACTCCGCCCACCCGCGACCGCGAGAACCGATGCAGCAGCCCCGATACTGAAAGCGTGACGACGGAAACCACCGGAACCGTCGACGAGGCCGTGCGCGCCCGGCCCGCGACCGCGCTGCGCCCGTACGTGGGCTGGTACTCCGGCTACCGGCAGCGCGGCCTCGCCCCCGCCGTGCACCGCGGACTGCCCTCCCCGTACCTGACCTTCATCCTCACTCTGGACGAACCGCTGGTGATCGCCGGGCACCCCGATCCCGCGCAGCCGCCCGGCAGTTACCCGACCCTGCTCGGCGGACTGCACACCTCCCCCGCGCTGATCACCCACGAGGGCGCCCAGTCCGGCGTTCAGGTCGCCGTGCACCCGCTGGCCGCCCGGGCGCTGTTCGGGCTGCCCGCCGGGGAGTTGGCCGGGATCGACCTCCCCGCCGAGGAGGTGCTCGGGCGGCTCGGACCGCGACTGCGGGAGCAGGTGCAGGCCGCGGGCAGCTGGGGGGAGCGGTTCGCCGTGCTGGACCGGGCGCTGCTGCGGGCCGCCCGGCCGTCCGGGCGGGTGCCGCCGGAGGTGGGCTGGGCCTGGCGGGCGCTGCGGCGCAGCGGCGGCGCGCTGCCGGTGGCGGAGCTGGCCCGGGAGACCGGCTGGAGTGCCCGGCACCTGCAGGAGCGGTTCCGCCGGGAGACCGGGCTCACCCCCAAGGCCGCCGCCCGGGTGATCCGCTTCGACCGGGCCCGGCACCTGCTCGCCGCCGGCTCCCCGCCGCCCCGGCTGGTGGAACTGGCCGTCCGCTGCGGCTACTTCGACCAGGCACACCTGGCGCGCGAGTTCCGCGCGCTGGGCGGGACGGCGCCGAGCACCTGGCTGGCGACGGAAGGGCCGGAGGGGTCGTGTCGTCAAATTCAGTGAGATGGTGGAGGTGCCCGGCTCCAACTCGGCGGCAGGACCTAGGCCGGGTCTTAAGCCTTCAGCCTGTTACGCGATCATGGCGCCCCGCCTACCGTCCTCATCATGGATACGACAGGCACGCTCGACGAGGCGCTCCAGCGTTTGCACAGCTTCGGGCCTGAGCGGCTCGGGCGACTCACCAATCACGCGCCGATGGCCGTCGAAGCCCTCACCGCTCACGGACAGGCGAGTTCGGTGCACCGCTGGCTGGATTTGTACGCACGAAAGCTTGAGGAGTATCCGTCCCATGTCGAGCCGGTCACGGCCGCCAACTGGCGTTTCGCTCTTGGTGATCCGCGCCGCATCGCCGACTGGATCGGCTACTTCGAGCGAGAGATCACCAAACGTCCCTGGCGCGAGGTGCTCACACAGTGGTGGCCCTGTCTTCTGCCCGGCATGTACGGCGGCTCGACGCACCCGGTGATACGGGTAGGCCACGCCACGCGCACTCTTTTGGCCGGCGAGAGCACCGAACCCCGTCTGGCCGAACTCGCCCACGGACTCGGCTACTGGGCCGCCCGCCACCGCCCCGTCACGGATCCGGTCCCGCTGCCAGGCGCCGACAGTGCTGCTGCCGCTCTCGGCGCGGCAAAGCCCATCACCCCACGAGGCGGCGACTTCCCAGCCCGGCTCGGCCGCGTTACGGGTTTGCCGGTGTGGGCGGCCACGGTCACAGACCCGAGCGAGGCTTACTCCCGCCTCGCCGAGCTGGTGCAGGCGGCCACCCACCGGTATGCCACCCACGGCCACGGCGAGGCGACGATGCTGGTCCACGCGGCCACGGCTCCCAACGCCGTCCTGCGCACCCTGCCCGCCCTTCCGCAGACCCTATGGGTACCGAGCCTGCGGGCCGCCTGGACGGCTTCCGCCGCGGTAACGGCGATGTACGCGCCCGACGCCCCGGTCGCCTACACCCCGCCGGGCAAGTTCACCCCCGAAGAGGTCTTTGAGCGGGCCCAGGCACACGGCGACGAACATGTCATCAAGCTGACCGACACGGCCCTCGATATCGGCGATGAGCGGGCCCTGGCGGCGGCTCTGCGCTCCATCGAGCTGAGCGAACCGTTGGGATAGACGGCAGTCATCGGATCTCATGCCCACATCAGCAGTGATGCGAGGGTTACGGCTGCCCGGTAGGACATGGTCGTCTTGTCGTACCTGGTGGCGAGGCCGCGCCACTGCTTCAGGCGGTTGAAGCAGCGTTCGACGACGTTGCGTTGCTTGTAGAGCTGCTTATCGAAGACGGGTGGGCGGCCCCCCTTACAGCCTCGCCGTTGCCGGTTGGCGACCTGGTCAGCGCGCTCAGGGATGGTGTGGGTGATGCGACGCTGCCGGAGCCAGCTGCGGATAGCCTTCGAACTGTAGCCCTTGTCCCCAAGGAGGTGGTCGGGCCGAATGCGCGGTCGGCCCGGTCCGATCCGAGGCACTCGGATAGCGTCCATCACGGTAGTGAGTTGCGTGCAGTCATTGATGTTTCCGGCGGTGACGACGAAGGCGAGTGGACGGCCGAATCCGTCCACGACGAGGTGAATCTTGCTGGCTAGCCCGCCACGGGACCGTCCAAGGGCCTGGTCGGCTGCCCCTTTTTTCGCGCCCCGGCAGCATGCTGGTGGGCGCGGACGACGGTGGAGTCAACCGAGACGAGCCAGTCAATGGAGCCTGCCGCGTCCGCTTTTGCCTGTGCTGCCCGCAGCATCCGCTCGAACGTCCCGTCACCGGCCCAGCGTCGGAAACGGGTGTACACGGTGGCCCACGATCCGTACCGCTCGGGCACATCACGCCAGGCCACCCCCGTCCGGAACTTCCATACAATCCCGTTCAGGACTGTCCGGTCATCCAACCGCGGCCGCCCCATTGTCGGCCTGGGCAGCAGTGGCTGCACCAGCTCCCACTCGGCATCAGTCAGCTCGTGGCGACGTATCACCACACCATGATCCAGTAGCCAAGATCACTTTGACGACATCTCCGAGGGGGCGAAGTTCCGAAACGTCCAAGGCGGGACGGTCGGGGCTGCCACAGAGTGGGAGGCGTGAGCGCCCCACCGGGTGAGCGCCCCTACCGGAGGAGAGAGCCGTGGACCCCAAGAGCCCCGCCCCGCAGGTCTGGCCCACCCTGCGCGCCACCGACGCCCGGCGGCTGATCCGCTTCCTCGCGGACGCCTTCGGCTTCCAGGAGGTGGTCAGCTACGGCAAGGACGATCTCGTCTCCCACGCCGAGCTGGCCTGGCCGGAGGGCGGCGGCGTGATGCTCGGCTCCGACCACGGGACCCCCGAGGCCGGCCAGGACTGGCCCGCCCGCCCGGGCACCTTCACCGCGTACGTGGTCACCGCCGACCCGGACCGCGTGCACGCCCGTGCCGCGGCCGCCGGCGCCCGGATCACCACCGCGCTGCACGAGACCGACCACGGCTCGCGTGACTTCGCCGCCGCCGACCCGGAGGGCAACCACTGGTACTTCGGCACCTATCCGGGCGCACCGCGGCCCGCCGCCCCGCAGGGTGTTCGTGATGCAGGCCCCGGGCGGTGACGGCCACGAGCGGTAGGTCCCACGGCGGGGCAGACTGGCTGCGGGGGCCACCCGCAGGACGCTTCGGAGACGGCCCATGCCGCAGATGACGGTGGACGGGCGCACCCTCGCCCTCTCCCACCTCGACAAGGTGTACTACCCACGCACCGGCACCCTCAAGGGCGAGGTGCTGCGCTACTACGCCGCCGTGCACACCGCCCTGCTCCCCCACCTGCGAGACCGCCCGGTCTCCTTCCTGCGCTGCCCGGACGGCGTCGAGGCGGAGCTGTTCGTCGCCAAGAACCCGCCACCCGGCACCCCGGACTGGGTGCGCACCGTGGAGGTGCCCAGCAGCAGCGGCGCCCTGCGCCAGGTGGTGCTGGAGGACGGCGCGGCGCTGCTGTCGGTCGCCAACCTGGGCTGCCTGGAGCTGCACGTCCCGCAGTGGCACGCGGCCGCGCCCGGCCTGGCCGACCGGCTGGTCCTGGACCTCGACCCCGGTGAGGGCGCGGACGTGCTGACCTGCCGGGCGGTCGCGCTGCTGCTGCGCGAACGGCTGGCGGCGGACGGCCTGACGGCCTGGGTGAAGACCTCCGGCTCCAAGGGCCTGCACCTGCTGGTCCCGATCGAGCCCACCCCGAGCGCCAGGGTCTCCGCGTACGCGAAGGCACTGGCCGCCACCCTGGAGGCCGAGCACCCGGAGCTGGTGGTGCACACCATGGCCAAGGCGCGGCGCCGGGGCCGGGTGCTGGTCGACTGGTCGCAGAACAACGCCAAGAAGACCACCGCCGCGCCGTACACCCTGCGGGCCCGGCCGCTGCCGACGGTCTCCGCCCCGGTCTCCTGGGCCGAGCTGGAGCGGGCGCGCGGCGTGGACGACCTGACCTTCACCCTCGCCGCGGTCCCCGGGCGGCTGGCGGACCGGGGCGACCTGTTCGCGCCGTTGCTGGACCCGGAGGAGGCCCGGCCGCTACCCGTCGCGCCGGTGTCACCGCCGGAGCGGTCCGAACCCGCGCAGCCGCTGCCCGCGCAGTCGAAACCGTCCGAACAGCCCCGCCAGGTGCTGCACCCGCCCGTCGAGGTGATGCGCCCCGCCGCCGTCACCGCCGTCCCGCTCACCGACGCGCTGGGCGGGGGTGGGGTGCAGTACGAACTGAAGCTGGACGGCTTCCGCTGCGTCGCCTTCGCCCGCGGCGACCGCCCCGCCTTCCTCCAGTCCCGCTCCGGTCGCGACCTCGCACCGGAGTTCCCGCCGATCGCCGCCGCCGTCGCGCGACTGCCCGAGGGGCTGGTGCTGGACGCCGAACTGGTCGCCTGGCGGTCGGGCCGGTTCGCCTTCGAGGAGCTGCTGCACACCCGCCAGGCCCGGGCCGCCGCCCCGGACGTCGCCCTCGGGCTGATCGCCTTCGACCTGCTCGCCCTGCCCGGCCGCGACGTCCGCCGCCTCCCGCTAACCGACCGGCGCCGCCTGCTGCTCGCCGCCTTGGCCGACGTCCCGCCGCCGATCCAGCCGGTGATGGCCACCACCGACCGGACGGAGGCACTGGAGTGGATGACCCAGCTCGCCGACATCGGTGTGGAGGGCCTGGTCTGCAAGGCCTCCGGCTCCCCCTACCGCCCGCGCGGCGCGGGCCGCGCCTGGGTCAAGTACCGCCGCAGCGACACCGTGGACGCCACCGTCCGCGCCCTCACCGGCCCGGCCGGCCGCCCACACGCGCTGGTGGTCCGGCTCGACGACGACAGAGTCCTTTTGACCACACCCCGGCTCACCCCCGTGCAGGCCCGCGAGATCGCCCAGGCCACCACCGCGTCCCTCGGCCCGCCCTCGACCGACCCCGACCACGGCCCGGTCCACCCCCTCACCATCCCGCTGCGTGCCGAGATCACCCTCACCGGCCGCCCGCCCACCGCCACCTTCGTCCGCCTGCGCGGGGACTAGGGCCTGTGTGACGATAAGGGCACCTCATGGGCCGCTCGGGGTCTGGCTGCTCGGGGTCTGGCTGCTCGGGGCCTGGCCGCTCGGGGCCTGGCCGCTCGGGGCCTGGTCGCTCGGGGACGTCGTGGAAGCACACGAGCCGCAGGACGGCGTCCCTGAGTTGGTCTGGCTGCTCGGGGTGTGGCCGGACGGGGTCCGGTTGCTCGGGGCGTGGCCGGACGGGGTCTGGTTGCTCGGGGCCTCATCGTCCGGAGCCGGGCTAACGCTCCATCCAGCCTTTTCGCGCAAGAGCTTGGCTATTTCTGTGGTGTACCCGTCGCTGGTGCCTCGCAACACCCCAAGTTGATAGGCGTAGCTGGGATCATTGCCTGGCACCGTGGGATGCGTAGGGAATGCGCGGCTCATCTGGCCGTGCTTGAAGTCGGTATCGGCTGTCTGCTTGCCGAGATTCAAGCCAGCCTCGATGCCGGCGTCGTAGCCACCCGGCTGGGGCGGGTTTGGTTGCCTGACGTAGTAGGGCGTATTCGCTGCGGTCGGAACGGTGTCCGCCAGGGCTGTGCCGCCGCCTCCCAGAAGTATGACGGCACCTAGCAAGGTGGCGGCGCTGAGACCGCTCGCCCGCCTCATTCCTCGGGATTGCATGCCTCTGCTGATCATTTCAAATACCCGTAACAGTTGACGCTTCTATCTCCTTTTATTCCCTCTTTCATTCCCTCCCTCATGCAACAAAGCTAGCTCTACGCATCGACGCCCGCGGTGTCTCACGTCCGGTGGTGCTTCGCCGTCGCATGGGCGAATTCGGTGACCAGCGCGTCGTTGAAGACCGGCAGGTCCCCCGGCTTGCGGCTGGTCACCAGCACCCCGGGACCGTCGTGGCAGACGTGCACCTCCTCGTCCACCCAGTGGGCGCCCGCGTTCACCAGGTCGGTGCGCAGGCTGGGCCAGGAGGTGAGGGTGCGGCCGCGGACCGCGTCGGCCTCGATCAGGGTCCAGGCCGCGTGGCAGATCGCCGCGACCGGGCGGCCGGACGCGCAGCAGCCGTGCACGAAGGCGACCGCCGCCCGGTCCAGCCGGAGCCGGTCCGGGTTGGCGACGCCGCCGGGCAGGACCAGCCCGTCGTAGTCGGCCGAGTCCGCATCGGCGACGAGGGCGTCCACCCCGAAGGTGTCACCGAGGGCGCGGTGCCGGACGGCCTGGACCCGCCCCGTGGCGGTGGAGAGCAGCCGCGGGGTGCCGCCGGACTCGGCGACCGCCTGCCAGGGCGAGGTCAGTTCGTCCTGCTCGGCGCCGTACGGGGCGACCAGGAAGGCGATCGTCCGGCCGGTCAGGGTGGTGGACGGCCAGCCCATGGTTCAGCGCGGACAGGGGGCGGTCAGGTCCTCGGCGGCAGGCGGGACGGAACTGAGCCGGGCCCGCGGGCAGGCGAGGTGGACGGCGAGGTCCAGGTGGTCGATCCGGGCGACCAGCCCGGCCGGGACCAGCACCCGGGTGCCCGGCACCCAGGACGAGGCGTCGACCAGCAGATGGTCCCCGGCGTCCTGCTCGATCCGGCCGAGCGGGCCGTCGGTGGCGTGCACCTCGTACCCGACCAGGCTGAGGTCGGCGGCGGGATGGGATCCCGGGCGGTACTCCCACAGGTCAGTGCCCATCACTCAGCCGCCCGCCTCCGGCCGGTCCCACGGACGGCGTTCGCGCCGCTCCTCCCGATCCGGCCGGTCCGGGAACACGGACTCGGGCCGGCGCGTGCCGTGGCGGCGCCGCAGCAGCTCCGAGGTGGCGACCGCGGCCGCGACCGAAGCCGCCCAGACCACCCCGAGGGCGGTCAGCACGGCGGTGGTCGGGGTGCGTACACCGATGCTGAGGCAGATCGCCGTCATCACCAGCGCGGTCAGCACCACCGCGGCCGAGACACGGTGCCCGGCGCTGCGCAGCGCGCCCAGCACGCGGCTCGGCCGTTTGGCACCCATGGTGCTCAGCTTCCGGTCGAGGCGCGTGTCCTGACGCAGATCGGACTCGATCTCCTCGAGGAGCCGCCGCTCCCGTCCGCTCAACGCGGGTCCGTCCATATCGGTCACCTCCGACACTCCCGGTGACGTGCTCGCACCCGGGCGGTTGCCCGGTACGGGCTGGCGCTAACCGTTCCGGGGACCACCTGTTCCCACGCCCACGCGGCCGAAGGCCCGGGGACGGGCGAGCAGGCTGTCGTCCAGGACACGCAGCAGGGCGGCGGCGTCACGGTGGACCTCGACCGCGCCGGCCGCCCTCAGCTCGGGACCGGCGTCCCCGCCGGTCTCCAGGGCGATGCACGGCACCCCGACCCGCCGCGCCGCCAACACCTCGCGCACGCTCCCGGCGACGGCCACGGCGTGCGAGGGCGGGCCGTCCACCAGCTCCAGCGCCGCCCGTAGGGGATCGCTGCCGGGAGCGGCCACGGTCAGGGCGGGCGTTCCGGCCGGCCCGGGCCCGGTCAGCACGACCGTCCAGCCTCGGGCGGCGCACTCGCGCAGCAACTCGGCGCCACCGGGCAGCCGGGGCCGCCAGTCGGTACCGAAGAGAGCCGCCGAGATCACCGTCATGGCCACCGCTTCCGTGCTTCCGTTCCGCAGGCCACGCGCCGTGTGCGCCCTTCCAGGTTAGGCCGCCGCACGGCCGGGCGCGCTGCCTGCCGGGGAGGGGTTCGCGGGCCTGCGAAAACCGCTTGGCCAGCGGTCGGCGGGCCGGGATACTCCGGTTGTTCGCGAGCGGGGTGTCCGCGGGCAGGGGGAGGTCGCGTGGCGGTGTTCGCGTGTGCGGGGTGCGGTGCGGAGCTGACCGGGCCGGTGACGGAGGTGGCGCTGCCACCGCACGCACACCGGGAGGGCGGGCGCCGCTACCTGCCTGCGCTGATGGAGCCTGGGACGTTCGCGGTCGATCCGGAGCCGCCCGAACCGCCGTGGCGGCCGTGGCAGGAGCTCGGAGTGGACGAGGCCGCCGCCCGGGGCGTGTACGCGCCGATCGGCGGCCTGTGGTGCGGCCCCGGCGGCGCGGTGCTGCTGGCACCAGGTGACACCCGCGGCACCGTCCTGATCCCCGAGCAGTGCAACGGCTGCTGCGCAGCGGGCGGGTGGCCGAATCTGGCCTGCGAGCGGTGCGGGCGGACGGTGGGCGCCCGGATCGACGACTGCTACCACTGGCAGGCGGTCTGGCTCCACCCGGGGGCCGTCCGCCGCCTCCCCGTCCCGGGACCAGCCCGTCCGGCCGGGGACGGCTGGACGGTGGCACCGCTGCCTCCGGTCGAGCCGGACGGCTGGTGGAGCGACCGGTGGAGCGCTGCGGTCGCCGTCGCCCTGGCCGAGGTCCTGGCGGCCTCCGGCGGTCGGCCGGTGGCAGTGCCCGACGGCCTGCTCGCCGAGACCTTCGGCCGCACCCTGGACCGACTGCTCCCCGCCGACGGCCCGGCCCGCACGCTGGGCCTGGCCGGGCCCGGGCTCACCCCCGACCCGGCTCCGGACATCGCCCTGGTGCCCCGGCACCCCTGGACGGGTGCCACCTGGCAGCCCGCCGACGGCACCGTGCCCGCCGCGCTGGACGCCGAGGTGTGGGCGTACCTGGCCGTCCCGCCCCTGCGCCCCACGACCCGCCTGCCCGCGGGTGAGGAGCGCGACGACCCGCTGCCGCTGCGCCCGTACCGGCTCTTCGAGCCTGACCGGTACCTGCTGCTGCACCGGCTCGCCCGGCTGCCCGCCGTCCGGCAGCCCTGGCTGCGCGCGATCTACGATCGGCTCGGCGACGGCCGCCAGTACTAGCGCACACCGGAGGGCAGCTCATGCGGATCAACCTGACCAGCGTCTTCGTCGACGACCAGGACAAGGCCCTGCGCTTCTACACCGAGATGCTGGGCTTCGTGAAGAAGGAGAAGGTCCCGCTCGGCGAGCACCGCTGGCTGACGGTGGTCTCCCCCGAACAGCCCGAGGGCACCGAACTGCTGCTGGAGCCCGACGCCCACCCCGCCGTCAAGCCGTACAAGGCGGCCCTGGTCGCCGACGGCATCCCGGCCGCCTCCTTCGCCGTCGACAACGTGCACGCCGAGTACGAGCGCCTGCACCGGCTCGGGGTGCGGTTCACCAAGGAGCCGCTGGCGACGGGCCCGGTCACCGTCGCCGTCCTGGACGACACCTGCGGCAACCTCATCCAGCTCGCCCAGTACCACTGACGGGTCGCGCCTACAGCAGCTTCGCCGGGAACTCGGTGACGAGGCGGGCGAGTTCGGCGGGGCGCCCGGTCAGCCGCGGTCCGGGTCGGTGGCGAGGCGGGCGTGCAGGTGCTCGTTCGTGTAGGGGCCGTCGCCGTAGCGGTAGGAGGCGCGCAGGGTGCCCTCGTACGGGAAGCCGGCGCGGGTGGCGACCCGGCAGGAGGCCTGGTTGTCGACGTCGTGGTAGAGCTCGATCCGGCGGACGCCGGCCGTGCGCACGCCCCAGCGGGTGACGGCGGTGGTGGCGCGGGTGGCCAGGCCGCGGCCGCGGGCGGTGGCGAGCAGCCAGTAGCCGACCATGGCGACGCCGTCGGCCCGGTCGGTCCAGCGCAGGGCGACGTTGCCGCACAGGGTGCCGTCGGCGGTGTCGGTGATGGCGAAGGAGGCGGTGCTGCCCTCGGCCCAGCGGGTGTCGGAGCGGTCGAGGAAGGCCTCTGCGCCGGCCGGGTCGGCGGCGTCGCGCAGCGGGTTCCAGCGGACGATCTCCGGGTCGACCGCGGCGGCCGTCACGGCGGCGACGGTGCCGCCGGCCAGGTCGAGGGCCCGGCCCCACGGGCGCAGCTGGATGTCGCCCAGGTCGACGACGGCGGGGCGGAAGAGGCGCTGGTCGGTCGCGCCGGCACTGAGGGTCACCCGGCCTTCCTATCCCCTGCCCGCCCTCGCCCGCCAGCGAATATTCCGGTTCCCGGTGGGCCGGCCGGGTGCGGATCGGGCTGTGGACGAGCTGCTGACGGCCCGTGCGGCCGATGTCGAACCCGCGGTGCTGGCCGAGGTGTTCGAGGGCGACATGGTCGGGCGCGACGGCGACGTCTGGTGACCGCCCGCCGAGCCGGTCACCGGACGCCGCGCGGCGCCGGGTCAGATCCGGGCCAGGTAGCCGTTCTCCACCAGCCACAGCACGTTCAACTTGGCCGGGCCGCCGGGCAGCAGGGAGGCGTCGAGCTGGTACTGCAGACCCCAGCCGGGCTGGTTGAACCAGGGCGCTATCGGGCCGGCGTGCACCTTGAACGCCTTGACCACCTTGTAGTCGTGGTAGTTGCAGTCGGCCGCCGGGGTGCCGTCGAGGCTCTGCGGCGGGATCGCGCGGTTGGCGTAGGGCAGGCCCTCGGGGGCGAGGAAGGAGCCGTACTCGCCGCCGTAGCGGTCGATGTTCTGGTTCGGGTAGAGCGTGATGTCGAATTCGACCCGGGTGCCGTCGGGCAGGGTGACGTAGCCGTCGGCGGGCGGGTAGTTCCAGCCGCCCTTGCCGCCGTTGGCGGCCGGGGCGTAGTACTCGGCCAGGAAGTCCTGGTCGCTCGCGCCGCCGGTGCGCTGGTAGCCGAGGAGTTGGC
Organism: Kitasatospora sp. NPDC001159; assembly: GCF_053598235.1. Classification (NCBI taxonomy): domain Bacteria; kingdom Bacillati; phylum Actinomycetota; class Actinomycetes; order Kitasatosporales; family Streptomycetaceae; genus Kitasatospora; species Kitasatospora sp. NPDC001159. Next base: position 43,072 of record NZ_JBSFJV010000013.1, on the reverse strand, counting down.
GGCCCACCGGGCCGGCACTGGGGAGGTCCTCGGGGCCGAGGCGCGCGTCGCTCTGCTGGAAGGTGGCGGAGCACTGGTCGGGCGGGGTGGCCGTACCGGTGTCGGCGGCGGCAGCGGGGATGCTCACGGCGGTCACGGCGGCGGCCGCTGCGAGGGGCGCGACGATCAGGCGAAGGCGAAGGCGCACGGTGTCTCCGTCGAACGGGGAATCGGTCGAAAAGCAGCCACGGAGGGGCGTGGTGCTCACCCTCCGTGGCTGGATCGGCACCAGGCAATCGGGTCGCCTGATCATTCGTCAACATGCCCTGACTGACGGCTCGCTGAACTCCCGGGTTTCGGCCAAACCCCGAACCTCGGCGTCACCGCCCCGGGACGACCCGCCCGATCAGGTGGAGCAGCCGGTCCAGGGCGTCCTTGGAGTTGGGCTCGGTCAGGTTGACCATCAGCCGGAACACCACCTTCAGCAGCGCCTGGTTGCCGAGCCCGGCCGCACCGGCGGCGCCGAGCAGCTTGGGGCGGCCGAGCAGGTCGGCGGCCAGCCGGCCGACCGCGAAGTAGCCCGCGTAGGCGGAGTGCAGCGCCTGCGGGTAGGCGCGCAGGGCGAGTTCGCGGCCGCGGTCGGTGCGGCGGGCGTGGGCCTGGACGATGGTCTCGGCGGCGTAGCGGCCGGACTCCATCGCGTAGGCGATGCCCTCGCCGGTACCGGGGCTGACCGTGCCGCCCGCGTCGCCGATCAGCAGGAGGCCGTCGGCGTAGTGGGGTTGCCGGTTGAGGCCCATCGGGAGGGCGGAGCCGCGGATGGGATCGGTGACGGCGTCGGGGGTGTAGCCGTAGCCGGGCGGGAGGTCGGCGCACCAGCGGCGCAGCAGATCGCGCCAGTCGAGGTCGGTCTTCGACGTGTCGAGGACACCGAGGCCGACGTTGGCGGTGCCGTCGCCCATGCCGAACACCCAGGCGTAGCCGGGCAGGACGCGGCGGGCGGGGTCGGTGGGGTCGCGCAGGTCGAGCCAGGCCTCCAGGTAGCGGTCGTCGTGGCGCGGGGTGGTGAAGTAGGTGCGGTAGGCCACGCCCATGGCACGGTCGGTGCGCCGGTGGCGCTTCATCGCGACGGAGAGCCGGGTGGAGTTGCCGTCGGCGGCGACCACGATCGGGGCCCGGTACTCGACGGGCTTGCGGTCCTCGCCCAGCTTGGCGCTGACGCCGATGATCCGGCCGGTCCGCTCGTCCGTCAACGGGCCCGCCACGTTCGCGCGTTCGACCAGCCGGGCGCCGGCCGAGGCGGCCTTGCGGGCGAGCAGTTCGTCGAAGTCGGCGCGGCGCCGGACCAGTCCGTAGCCGGGGAAGGCGGAGAGCTCGGGCCAGTCGAACTCCAGCGAGCGCCGTCCGGAGATCAGCCGCAGGCCGCGGTTGTGCAGCCAGCCGGCCTCCTCGGAGACGTCGATGCCCATGTCGACCAGTTGCTTGACGGTGCGCGGGGTGAGGCCGTCCCCGCAGACCTTCTCGCGCGGGAAGGCGGACTTCTCCAACAGCAGGACGTCCAGGCCGGTGCGGGCGAGGTGGTAGGCGGCGGTGGAGCCGGCCGGTCCGGCGCCGACCACGATGACGTCGGCGCTGCCATTGGTCGGGCCGGCGGCGTGTCGGTCCGGTCGCACCTGCTGCTCTGGGCCAGGCATCGAAACATTCCCCCTGGGTCGGATCGGCTGCACATGACAACGGAACACACGCCGGATCACCCAACGGACCGAGCGGACCGGGTGGTTCCAGACGGACGATAGAGAACCGCGGCGCCGGCCCGCCGCCCCGACACGCGACCCCACCGCCCCGAGCGGCCGAAACCGGCCACCCGCGCGGCCTGTCGGTTCACCCGCCGACGCGGAACCCGCCGTTGACCGGCACCTCAACCACCTGCGATGCGCACGAGTTACGCACAATCGGGTGATCGGATTGTTGTAACGGACTAATCGGATCTATCGCTCCCAGCGATGCATTTCGGCCAAACCTCCCTTGCGTCGCGTTTCTGACTGCGGAACTTTTGTCCCCTCCCGCTCGTACGGCACCGGCCTCTGGTCCGGCCGCCGACCCGAGGGCTCCCTCCCACTGCGCAGGTCCGTCCCGACCTGCCGTACCCGATGGATCACGCATGCACATCCGCTCCACCGCCGCGCGCACCCTGGTGGCCGTCCCGACCGCCGCCGCCCTGATGCTGCTCGCCCCCGCCGCGCACGCCGCCGCCGGCGGCAACGGCAACGGCAAGGGCGCCCCCGGCAACAACGGCACCGTGAAGATCCACGACGCCGCCACCGGCCAGGAGGACGTGCGTAACGAGCCCAAGGTCTGCACCTTCTACCTGGACTCCTTCGGCTTCGACCCGAACCAGGACGTGCTCTGGGCGATCTTCGACATGAACGACATGTCCGAGCCGGTCGTCTACGGCGACATCCCCGTCGACGACCACGGCCACGTCCGCACCGAGGACATCAACCTGCCGGACGGCCACTACAAGCTGTTCTGGAAGGCCGTCCCGCTGGTCAACGGTGAGCTGCCGGAGCACCCGGACGTCAGCAACCCCAAGCACAAGGTCTTCAAGGTCGACTGCGGCGGCCAGACCCCGGCCCCGACCGGCAAGCCCTCGCCGACCGCCACCCCGACCAAGGCCCCGTCGGCCAGCCCGACCGCCGTGCCGAGCACCACCCCCTCGCACACCGCCACGCCGACGGCGTCGCAGACCCCGGCGCCGACCCACACCCCCGAGCCGAGCCACACCCCGGCTCCGACCCGCACCCCCGAGCCGACCCACTCGGCCACCCCGACCACCACCCCGGCGCCCGTCCCGCCCACCACCCCGGCCCCCCAGCCGTCGGCGACGACCCCGGCCGCCGGCGTCCCGACCGACGCACCGAGCGACGCGCCCAGCACCGCCCCGAGCGCCGGCCCGTCCACCGCGCCGACCGCCACCGTGCCGGTGCACCCCGGGACCGGCACCAAGGTCAGCCCGGACCAGCCGCTGGTCGTTCCCGCCAAGGTCAGCGTCCCGACCCCGATCCCGGGCGCCGCCTCGGACGGCAAGAAGCTGGCCACCACCGGTAGCGACGGCACCCTGCTGTACGCGGGCGCCGGCACCGTCCTGCTGGCCGCCGGCGCGGGCGCGGTGGTCTACACCCGCCGTCGCCGCACCTCCTCCTGAGGTACCCCGACGCCACCTCCGGGGGTCTGAGCCCTCCGGAGGCCCCAGGCCGCGTCTGAGCCGCGGTACCACCGAGCCCCTGGCCCGCCGGCAGCTGCGGGACCAGGGGCTCCCCGGTCGCGACCAGGCCTGGTCACGACCGGAGACGACGGAAGCCCCTGACCGCACGGGGGACGTGCCAGGGGCTTCCGTTCTCCACTACGGCCACAGTGGCCTCAGGGTTCACCGTTCGCACGGATTCACTTCTCGCGGATTCGCCGCTCACGGATTCACCGCCAGCACCACGAACTCCGCCAGCACCGTTCCTTCGGGCTGATCAGGAGTGACTCCGGATGAGCCGCACGCCCCGGGGTTCGGGCAGTCACCCACCGTAGTCGGCAAGGTACCTGAGCACTCTGTCGACATGCGGTCGGACCCGCTCCGGGACGCCCCCGGCGGCCGCCACCGACTTGTCGCTGGTGCGGTAGGCGGCGGCGACCAGGGCCGGCAGGTCGCGGGTGAAGCCGCGCCGCTTGAGCTGCTGGTCGAGCCAGCAGACGTAGTTGCCCATCGCGGCGATCGCGTCGCCCGGATCCAGGTACGACTTGGGGCCGGGGCGGCTGGCGGCCTTGGACCAGGCCTCGAAGACCGCGGGCGTCCACATCGCGATGCCGTACTCGCCGGTCTCCGGGCGGGCCGCGTTCGGGTCGAAGCCGCTCTCGGCCTTGAGCATCGCGGCCAGCAGGATCGGGGTGATCTCCGACTCGGGGCAGCGCCGGGCGGCGTCCTCGATCATGCCCCGGTAGACCGTCGGGACGTCCGAGCCGGCCGGGATCGCCCCGGGCAGCGGCGGCGCGGCCCGGTGGGCGGCCGACCCGACCGGCTCCGGGCCGCCGGCCAGCGCGAGCACCACGGCGGCGCAGGTCAGCAGGCCGAGGCCGGCCTGTACGGCGGGCCGACGGCGCCCGGCCGCTCGGACGGTGGCGCGGGCGACCAGGGCGGCGAGGTCAGTACGGGCGCGCTGGTCCCGGTCGGCGGCCAGGCAGGTGGCCACCACGGCCCGCCAGGGCGCGGGCAGCGCCTGGTCCGGCCGCAGCGGGGCCGCGCCGCGGGCGTACGCCTGGGCGGCCAGCGAGCGGGCCCGGGCGGTGACGCCGAGAAAAGGGTGCAGCCCGCCGGTGAGCAGCTGGTGGGCGATCACCCCGAAGGCCCAGATGTCGGCGCTGGGGCGCAGCGCGACCCCGCGCGCGCCGGTGCGCTGGGACCACCACTCGGGCGGCACGTGGTCGGGTGAGCCGAGCGGCGGGGCGTAGGCGTGGGTGCCCTCCAGTTCGGCGGTGAGGCCGAAGTCGGCGATCTTGGCGGTGCCGTCGGGCATCAGCAGGATGTTGGCCGGTTTGAGGTCCCCGTGGACCCAGCCGGCCCGGTGCATGTGGGTCAGTCCGGCGCAGACCTGGGCGAGGATGCGCTCGGCGCCGGGCACCGCCGTCCCGGGGCGAGCGGTCGCGAGGAGGTCCTGCAGGCTGCGGGCGGCGCGTTCCATCACCAGGGCCACGGCGCCGTCCAGGGCGGGGCGGTCGGGGTCGTCGACGGTGACCACGGCGAGGGTGCGGATCAGGTGGGGGTGGTTGGCGCGGCGGCTGAACCGCAGCTCGCTGTGGGCCATCTGGGCCACGGTGCGACGCTGGCCGGGGCTGGACCGGGCCGGGCCGAGGATCTTGACGGCGGCCGGGGTACCGTCCGGCCCTTCGGCCGCGTAGACGCTGCCCCAGGCGCCCGCGCCGAGGAATGCGCCGGTGCGGTAGCCGGCCAGGAGGTAGCCCTCGGGGACCTCGAAGGGCGGCCGCGCGTCCGGCGGGTGCTCCTCCGACGGCTGGGGCTCGGGCCGGGCGGCGCCCGGTCGATCGGCAGGGGTCACGGCCGGGCGACCGGGCGCCGGGGCGGGAGCAGGGCCAGGTGCTCCTCCCGGACGAGGTCGAACCTCAGTGCCAGGGCGACGAGTTCCTCGCGCTTGCCGCCGGCCGGGCCCTCCTCGTACGGCTCGCGCAGCCGCAGTTTGGTGCACACCAGGTAGTCGATGTGGTAGTTCACCGCCGAGCGGGTCAGCCCGCGGCAGGAGGGCAGGGCGCGCAGCCGGGCCAGCACGTCGGTCACGCCGGGGACCGCGGCGGTGGAGGGCGAGCGCAGCCGGGGTTCGCAGAGCGCGAGCAGGACGAGGAAGTACTTGGCGGTCGGGTCCAGGGCGAAGGGGCTGACGGTGCGCTCGCCGCCGACGCCGCTCGGGCTGCCGTCCAGGTAGGCGTGCTGCGGGGCGAAGACCTTGAAGGAGGCGGGTTCACCGAGGGCGGGCAGCAGAACCCGGGAGAGCTCGAAGGGGACGGGCGCGCCGAGGCGGCCGGGGGCCACCTTGACGTGCTCCCCCGCACCCTCCAGGTTCTCCACCACATAGGTGGCGGTGGTGCTGAAGTTGGACAGCCGCCAGTAGTCCTCGGCGGCGGCCACCTCGCCGGCGCGGCGGGAGACGCCCTGGTCGGGCAGCGGGACGGCGACCGGCCGTCCGGGTTCGCCGCGCCCGAACACCGCCGTCTCACCCGGGCCCATCCGCAGCAGTCCGGGCGCCGCGCCGGGCGCCATGTCCGGCCCCGGTCCGGGCAGTTGCACGATGACCGTGTCCACGCAGCCACCTCCGCTGGGATCGGGTCGATGGTATCCGTCCGATTCGCCGCCGTGGCAACGCGCCACCCGGACGAGTGAAGGAACACCGCCAACCCCGCTCGGTCGGCGGGGAGTTGCCCTCCGCCGTCGCGCGCGGGAGGCCCCTCCAGGCGTCAACGCCTGGGGTTCCTCGCTGGATCACGCTGAAGGCCGGCCACGGGGCGATCGTCTGCACCGCCTCCCGGCCGCCGAACAGGCCCGGCCGAACGGCGGCGCGTACACGGCCAGTAAAAGGGCGATTCAAGGACTGGTCAAAGCGGCGGCCTTGGAGTACGGGACGCGGGGCACAGGATCAACGCGATCCTCCCGGGCACCACGGGCACCGCCTTCGCCCGACCGACGGGCATCCCGGACGCGGCCTGGGCACAGTTCAAGAAGGCCTACGGGCCACTGAACGTCGAGGGGTTGGAGCGGATGGCCGGGGTGGCCGAGATCGCCCGGGCGATCCTGGCTCCGACCTGCGACGACTTCGCCTACCAGACCGGAGCCTCGGTGCCGGTGGACGGCGGGACGACGGCCGGACGGCGGATTGTCGCGCCACCTAAGAACTGATCATCCGTCAGGCCGCAGTTCGTCCGGGTGCTGAACATTCGGCGAACGATTGCAGCCAGTAGTTGAATGGTCACCATGAGTGTGACGCAACACACACACGACACGTCCATGATTTGTGCAAGACTCATCTCAAGGAGTGAGATTCCCTTAATTTCCAAGGAGGTTCGTATCATGCGCACTCGGATCGCAGCTGTGATGCTGACGGTGGCAGGGATCGCGACCCTGACGGCCGGTCCCGCCATGGCCGCCACGGCGACGTCCGAGACCGGCACCGCGGCCTGCGTCACGGTGCTCAACCGCCCCTGCATCTCGCACCAGGTCAACGGCGAGGGCATAGTCGGCATCGCCCAGGTCAGCGCCGACCCGGACCAGTTGACGATGGTCCAGGTCGAGGTCCGCACCCAGCAGGCCTGGGGCAGCCCGTGGGAGCCGGTCGCCAGCGCCACCACCGTGCGGCTCGGCTCGGCCCAGGCCGTCACCCCGCGCGTGACCGCCACCGCCCCGCGCATCATCTGCGCCACCGCCGGTCCGGCGCTGGACGCGAGCAAGCAGGTCACCACCTGCACCAACCCGTTCTGACCGGTGGCCGCCGGGACGCGCCACCCGTTCCGCACGACGAGGCGGCATCCGTAGGCCGGGCACCGGGAGCCGGGGCGTTCGCGCCCCGGCTCGCACCCGCCCCGTCGCCCCCACCAGGCGCGACGCCCACGGGTCCGCCCCAGCCCCGGGTGGACCTGGGGCCCCGTTCACGGCAAACTGGTCTAGACCTCGTAGGTCTAGACCTCAGACGCGCCTCAGAACGGTGGACCCAGTATGGAAATCGTGATCGTCCCTGACGCCTCAGCGGCCGGCGAACTCATCGCCGCGGCGATCACCGATCTGCTGACCGGCAAGCCCGACGCCCTGCTCGGTGTCGCGACCGGCTCGACCCCGCTGCCGATCTACCAGGCCCTCGCCGCGCGGGTCCGGGACGGCCGTCTGGACGCCTCCCGGGCGCGCATCTGCCAGCTGGACGAGTACGTCGGCCTGCCCGCCGGCCACCCGGAGTCCTACCGCTCGGTCGTGCTGCGCGAGGTCGTGGAGCCGCTCGGCCTGACCGCGGACTCCTTCCTGGGCCCGGACGGCAACGCGGCCGACATCGCCGCGGCCGCCACCGCCTACGACCGCGCGCTGGCCGAGGCCGGCGGCGTGGACCTCCAGTTGCTCGGCATCGGCACCGACGGCCACATCGGGTTCAACGAGCCCTGCTCCTCGCTCGCCTCCCGGACCCGGATCAAGACCCTGACCCGGCAGACCCGCGTGGACAACGCCCGCTTCTTCAACAGCATCGACGAGGTCCCGCACCACGTCATCACCCAAGGCATCGGCACCATCCTGGAGGCCCGCCACCTGGTGCTGCTCGCCACCGGCGAGGCCAAGGCCGAGGCCGTCGCGCTGGCCGTCGAGGGCCCGCTCGCCGCCGCCGTCCCCGCCTCGGCGCTGCAGTTGCACCCGCACGCCACCGTGGTGGTGGACGAGGCCGCCGCCTCCCGGCTCAAGCTGGCCGACTACTTCCGCGACACCTACGCGGCCAAGCCGGCCTGGCAGAAGCTCTGACCCTCGCGGCGTCGCGGCCGGGGCGCCGACCTCCGTGGTCCGCGCCCCGGCCGTTCGGCCCTCAGCCGTTCGGGCTGCTACCGCTTGCGGAGCCAGTCCGCGAAGGCCGCCAGCGCCGGGCCCGGGTCGCTGCGGCCGACGCCGATCCGGAAGCGGTCGACCGGGGTGGGGGTGAGCTCGGAGCGGAACATGCTCGCGGGCATCAGCAGCACGCCCGCCTGCTCGACCAGCGCGGTGCAGAAGTCCTCCACCCCGTCCACGCCGAGGTAGCGCGGGTAGGCGACGCAGCCGCCGTCCGGGGCGCGCCAGTCGAAGAGCTCGGGGAACTCGGCGAAGAAGGCGTCGAACTGCGGCAGGTTCTCCGCGATGATGCCCCGGTTGCGGGCCAGGATCCGGTCCCGGGCGGTGATCGCGATCCGGGCCAGCACCTCGCTGGGCGCCGAGTTGCAGATCGTGGTGTAGTGCTTGGCCCGCTCCAGCCGGGTGCGCAGCTCCCGGTCCCGGCAGGCGATCCAGCCGATCCGCAGCCCGGGTAGGCCGAGCGACTTGGAGGTCACGTTGAGCGAGAGCGCGGTCGCCGAGAGGTCGGCGGCCTGCGGCAGGATGCGGGCCGGGTCGCGCTCCAGGCCGCGGTAGACCTCGTCCGAGAACAGCCGGATGCCTCGCTGCTCGCACAGCTCGACGAGGCGGGTGAAGTCGGCGGCGTCGATCACCTTGCCGGTCGGGTTGTTGGGGAAGTTGACCGACAGCAGCTTGGTGTTGGGGCGCAGCGCCGCCTCGACCGCGTCCAGGTCGAGCGCCCAGTCCCGGTGCTCGTCCAGCGCCACGCCGGTGACCTCGCAGAGCGAGAGCGGGATGGTCTCGGCGGACTGGTAGTTGGGGGTCAGCACCACGGCGTGGTCGCCCGGTTCGAGCAGCACCTGCATGGCGAGGTTGATGCCCTCCTGGGCGCCGCCGAAGCAGATCACGTCGTCCGCCTCGACCCGCTCGTACATCCCCGCGACGGCCCGACGCAGGCCCGGGTCGCCGAAGGTCTCGGTGTAGCCGAGCGCGAGGGTGTCCCAGGCCTCGCGGTCCTCGGGGCCGGCCAGGGCGAGCAGCTCGGCCATCGTCATGGTCTGGGCGTCGGAGGCGGTGAGGTGGTGGCGGGCGGTGAACTCCCAGCGCGAGAAGTAGGTTTCGAGCCGGAAGTCGGGCAGCTGGGTCATCGCTCTCAGTCCTTCTTGAGGCGGGCCCCGGGGCCCGCGGGGTGCTTGAGTTCGGCGAGCAGGGCGTAGGCGGTGGAGCGGGAGATCCGCAGCGCGGTGGCGACGGCGGGGACGGCTCGGCGGACGGCGAACACCCCGGCCTCGTCCAGCTCGCGCAGCACGGTGAGCCGGTCCTCACGGGTGAAGCGCTCCAGCGGGCGGCCCTGGGCGCGGACGTAGCCGCCGATCACGTCGTTCATCCGCTCGGTCCAGTCGCGCTCGAACAACGGCTCGGGGCGGGCCGCGGTCGGAGCGGCGAAGTTCGCCAGCAGGGCTGCGGCCTGCTCCAGCGGGCCGCGGTCTAGGTTGACGCAGAGCACTGCCGAGGGGCGTCCGGCCTGGTCGCGCAGCACGGCGCTGACCGAAGAGAGCCGTCGGCCGTCCGGCAGCAGCTTCTCGTACGGGCCGTAGACGTCGGGCGCCGAGGGGTCCAGTTGGTCGAGTTCGCCGAGTAGCGAGGGGTCGCCGGGGGCGCGGGTGGTCATCGGGTTCCAGATGGCCAGCACCCGGTCGGTGGCGGTGTCGTGCAGCACCACCTCGGCGTAGGGGCCGAGCAGCAGGGCCACCGCGCGGCAGACCGGCGACCAGGCCCGGACGCGCGGGTCGGGGTTTTCGGCAGGCATGTATGGACTGTACGTCCATCTCGGACACTTCGTCCAGGCCTCGTACGACATTCGACCCGAACGCGGAGTCGGCGGCTGCCCGCGGAGCCCGCCGGGGAACGTGACCAGGGTCTCGATCAGGATCGTGCAGAAAATTGGAGTTGGAGAGTCGTATTCGGTAGCGTTTCGAACGTGAGGCTGACCAAGAGCACCGACATCGCCCTGCGCATCGCCATGCGGCTGGCCGTACTCGGCGAGGGCGAGAATCCGACCACCCGGGAGGTGGCCGAGTCGGTCGGCGTGCCGTACACCCACGCGGCAAAGGTGGTCAGCAGGCTGCAGCACCTCGGGGTGGTGGAGGCCCGGCGCGGGCGCGGCGGCGGGTTGATGCTCACCTTCGCCGGGCGGACCGGCTCGCTCGGACTGCTGCTGCGCGAGCTGGAGGGCGTCGGGGACGTGGTCGGCTGCGAGGACGACCCGCCCTGCCCGCTGCGGGCGGCCTGCCGACTGCGCGGGGCACTGCGGAACGCGCAGGAGGCCTTCTTCGCCGCGCTCGATCCGCTCAGCATCGACGATCTGGTGACCTCCCCCACCGGCCCGGTGCTACTCAGCCTCACCGCGCGACCCGCCGACTGACCCCACCCCCCCGGGGGTCAGTCGGCACCCACAGCCTTTAATGCGAATCTGAGATACCAGTTAGGAGCTCCTCTGATGCTGTCCGTGAAGTCCGCCGAGGTCGTCGAGGCCACCCTGCCCGTCGTGGGCGCCGCGATCGGTGACATCACCCCGCGCTTCTACGACCGGCTGTTCGCCGCGCACCCGGAGCTGCTGCGCGACCTGTTCAACCGGGGCAACCAGGCCAACGGCACCCAGCGCCAGGCACTGGCCGGCTCGATAGCCGCCTTCGCCTCCGCGCTGATCGCCAACCCCGACCAGCGGCCGGACGCGATGCTCGCGCGGATCGCGCACAAGCACGTCTCGGTCGGCATCAACAACGAGCAGTACAAGGTCGTCCACGAACACCTGTTCGCCGCCATCGTCGAGGTGCTCGGCGAGGCCGTCACCCCCGAGGTCGCCGCCGCCTGGGACGAGGTGTACTGGCTGATGGCCAACGCGCTGATCGCCGTCGAGGACCGGCTGCGCGACGAGGCAGCCGCCGGCGGGGACCCGGCCGACCTGTGGCGCCCGTACACCGTGGTCACCCGCTACCAGGAGACCGACACCGTCACCAGCTACCTGGTCCGCCCGGCCGACGGCCGGCCCGTCCCGGCCTCCCGCCCCGGCCAGTACGTCTCGGTCCGCACCGAACTGGCCGACGGCGCCCACCAGATCCGCCAGTACAGCCTGTCCGGCGGCGCCGACGGCGCGCTGCGCTTCAGCGTCAAGCGCGAGCCCGGCGGCGAGGTCTCCGGCCACCTGCACGACCACCTGAAGACCGGCGACACCGTCGAACTGGCACCCCCGATGGGCGACATCTTCCTGGCCGATGGCGACGGCCCGGTGCTGCTCGCCTCCGCGGGGATCGGCAACACCCCGATGATCGCGATGCTCGACCACCTCGCCTCGACCGGCTCCGCCCGGCAGGTCGTCTCGGTGCACGGCGACCGCGACCAGCTCAGCCACGCCTTCCGCGCCGACCTGGAGCAGCTGACCGCCAAGCTGCCGAACGCCGCCGCCCACGTCTTCTACGAGCAGCCGCTCGGCGAGTGGCCGGCCGAGCGCACCGGGCTGGTCGACCTCTCCACCGTGGAGATCCCGGCCGGCACCACCGCCTACCTGTGCGGCCCGCTGCCCTTCCTGCGCGCCGTCCGCGGCCAGTTGCTCGCGGCGGGCGTCCCGGCGGCGGACATCCACTACGAGGTGTTCGGGCCGGACCTCTGGCTCGGCGCCTGAGATTCTTCGTCAGGTTCTTCGCCGGGTCCTTCGTCAGCACCGGTCCGCCCGATACGATCTCGGGCGGACCGGTGCCGCTTCGACCGAAGGAGCCAGGGTTGCGGGTCGCGCTGTTCGCCACCTGCGTCAACGACGCGCTCTTCCCCGCCACGGCGGTCGCCACCGTACGACTGCTGGAGCGCCTCGGGGTGACGGTGGACTTCCCCGCCGGGCAGACCTGTTGCGGGCAGCCGCAGTACAACACCGGCTACCGGCGGGCCTGTGAGCCGCTGGTGCGGCGCACCGCCCGGGCCTTCGCCGGGTACGACCACGTAGTGACGCCCTCGGGCTCCTGCGTGGCGATGGTCCGGGACAACTACCCCCGGATCGGCGCTCAGGCTGCCGCCGAGGGCCGAGGCAGCGAACTCACCGATGCCGCCGTCGACTTGGCACCCCGGGTGGTCGAGCTCACCGAGTTCCTCACCGATGTGCTCGGGGTCGAGGACGTCGGCGCCCACTTCCCGTACACCGTCACCTACCACCCCTCCTGCCACGGCCTGCGGATGCTCGGCCTGGGCGAGCGGCCGCTGCGACTGCTACGCGCCGTCAAGGGCCTGGAGCTGGTGGAGCTGCCCGGCGCGGAGGAGTGCTGCGGCTTCGGCGGGACGTTCGCGGTCAAGAACGCGGCGGTCTCGGCGGCGATGGCCGAGGACAAGCTCGCCAACGCCCTCGACACCGGCGCCCGAGTGCTGTGCGGCGCCGACAACTCCTGCCTGCTGCACCTCGGCGGCACGCTGCGCCGCCGGGGCGAGGCGCTGCGTCCGCTGCACCTCGCGGAGATCCTGGCCAGCACCGAGGAGCACCCCTGGAGGCCCGCGTGACCGGCACTTTCCTCGGCATGCCCGCCTTCCCGCAGGCCGCCGCCCGGGCGGTACGGGACGGGCAGCTGCGCGCCAATCTGCGGCACGCGACCCACACCATCCGCGACAAGCGCGCCCGGGCCGTCGCCGAGCTCGCCGACTGGGCCGAGCTGCGCGCCGCCGGGAAGGCGATCAAGGACCACACGCTGCGCCATCTCGACCGCTACCTGGTGCAGTTGGAGGAAACCGTCACGGCGGCGGGCGGCACCGTGCACTGGGCGGGCGACGCCGAGGAGGCCAACCGGATCGTCGCCGAGCTCATCCGCGCTACCGGTCAGACCGAGGTGGTCAAGGTCAAGTCGATGGCCACCCAGGAGATCGGGCTCAACGAGGCGCTGGCCGCCGAGGGGATCACCGCCTACGAGACCGATCTCGCCGAACTGATCGTCCAGTTGGGCGATGACCGGCCCTCGCACATCCTGGTCCCGGCGATCCACCGCAACCGGGCCGAGATCCGGGAGATCTTCGCCGAGCGGATGGCCGCCTGGGGCCGCCCGGCGCCCGAGGGGTTGACCGACAGCCCCGCCGAACTCGCCGAGGCCGCCCGGCTGCACCTGCGGGAGAAGTTCCTGCGCGCCCAAGTGGCCGTCTCGGGCGCCAACTTCATGGTTGCCGAGACCGGCACCCTGGTCGTGGTGGAGTCCGAGGGCAACGGCCGGATGTGTCTCACCCTCCCCCGTACCCTGATCTCGGTGGTCGGCATCGAGAAGGTCGTGCCGACCTGGCGGGACCTGGAGGTCTTCCTCCAGCTGCTCCCCCGCTCCTCCACCGCCGAGCGGATGAACCCGTACACCTCGCTCTGGACGGGGACGACCCGGGACGACGGCCCGTCCGAGTTCCACCTGGTGCTGCTGGACAACGGGCGCACCGCCGCGCTGGCCGACCAGGTCGGGCGGCAGGCGCTGCGCTGCATCCGCTGCTCGGCCTGCCTCAACGTCTGCCCGGTGTACGAGCGGGCCGGCGGGCACGCCTACGGATCGGTCTACCCAGGCCCGATCGGCGCCATCCTGACACCCCAACTGCGCGGCACGGCAAGCCCGGTGGACGCCTCGCTGCCGTACGCCTCCTCGCTCTGCGGAGCCTGCTACGAGGTGTGCCCGGTGGCGATCGACATCCCCGAGGTGCTGGTGCACCTGCGCGAGCGGGTCGCCGCACAGGGCGGGCACCCGATGGAGCGGGCGGCGGTGGCCGCCGCCGGGTACGTGCTGGACCACCCGGCGGCGCTGGCTGCCGCCGAACGGCTGGCCGGGCGCACCCGGGCGCTGCACCCGCGCCGACTGCCCGGTCCCGGGCGGGCCTGGACCGACACCCGGGACCTGCCGCAGGTGCCGGCCGAACCGTTCCGTGACTGGTGGCGGAGGAACCGCGCATGAATTCAAGGGAGTTGATCCTCGGCCGAATCCGGGCCGCGCTCGGGAGCGCCGGGGAGGTGGCGGAACAGCCGCTACCCCGCGAGTACGCCAGCGCGCACGTGGCGCCCGACGATCCGGCGGCGCTGCTCGACCTGCTGCACCACAACCTGGCCGACTACCGGGCGCGGGTGCACCGCTGCTCCGCCGCCGAACTGCCGAGCCGCATCGCCGGGTTGCTCACCGCGCGCGGCAGCCGCACGGTCGCCGTGCCGGCCGGGCTGCCGGACGAGTGGCTGGCGGCGGCCACCGGGGTCGAGCTGCTGCCGGACGACGGCGGCCTCACCGCCGCCCGGCTGGACGCGATGGACAGCGTGGTCACCGGCTGCGCGCTGGCGATCGCCGAGACCGGGACGATCGTGCTGGACGCCGGCCCGGGTCAGGGCCGGCGGCTGCTCTCGCTCGTCCCGGACCACCACATCTGCGTGGTCCGGGCGCCCGAGCAGGTGGTCGCCTCGGTGCCGCTCGCGCTGCTCCGGCTCGACCCGGCGCGCCCGCAGACCTGGATCTCCGGGCCGTCGGCGACCAGCGACATCGAGCTGGACCGGGTCGAGGGGGTGCACGGGCCGCGCACCCTGGAGGTGCTGCTGACCTCGCCGGACGTCACTGCGGCCTGAGCTCCAGAGTGCAGCACTTCGCTCCGCCGCCGCCTTTGAGCAACTCCGAGACATCCACCGGGATCGGCTCGTAGCCGGCCTCGGCGAGCCGGCCCGCCAGGTTCTTGGCCGCCTCCGGCAGCAGCACCCGACGGCCGTCCGAGACCGCGTTCAGCCCGAACACCTCGGCGTCCGCGCGGTCGGCGAGGATCGCGTCCGGGTAGAGGGAGCGCAGCACCGAACGGCTGTGGGCGTCGAAGGCCTCCGGGTAGTACATGACGTGGTCGTCGGCGAGCACGGCCAGCGCGGTGTCCAGGTGGTAGAACCGGGGGTCGACCAGGGTCAGGCTGACCACCGGCACGCCGAACAGCTCCCCCGCCTCGGCGTGCGCGGCCCGCGAGGTGCGAAAGCCCGTCCCGGCGAGCACCCGGCGGCCGACCACCAGGTGGTCGCCCTCGCCCTCGTTGACGTGCCCGGCCCGGTGCACCGCGCGGTAGCCGCGCGAGCGGAACCAGGTCTGGTAGGCCCCGGACTCGGCGGCCCGCTCCGGGTAGCGGAAGGTCGCCACCAGGGCCCGGCCGTCCAGCACGGTGGCGCCGTTGGCGGCGTACACCATGTCGGGCAGCCCGGGCACCGGGTCGATCAGCTCGACGGTGTGGCCGAGGCGGCGGTACGTCCAGTAGAGCCGCTCCCACTGACGAACGGCCAGCTCGGTGTCGGTGGGCTGCGCCGGGTCCATCCACGGGTTGATCGCGTAGTCCACCGTGAAGTACGTCGGCCGGCACATCAGGTAGCGCCGCGGCCGCGCCGTACGGGCCGGGGTGTACGTGGGCATTGCTCAACCGTCCTCGGATCGCCGGAAGTTGGGGTGACACCTCGTCGGGGGCGCACCTCCTTCCAGAGGCGGCTGCCCCGTCACCCCCGTTCGCACACCCGCACGGGCGCCCCCGCCGGGTGCAACCCCCCGCGCACCCGGCGCGAGCCCCGGCGCACGGGCCCTGGCGTCCGGGCCCTGGCGTCCGCCGGCTACCAGCGCACCGAGGCGAAGTCCACCGGCTCCGTGCGCAGCGCCCGGGCGCGCACGGCGAGGGCGCGCAGCCGGCGGTCCGCCTCCTCGGCGGGCATCCGGCGCTTGTCGCCGTGGCCGGGCAGCAGCCACTCGAAGCGCAGCGCGCCCAGGCTGCGGTCCAGCGAGGCGGACTGCTCCTCGATCGAGTACCAGGTCACCGCCTCCTGCACCTCGATGTCCTCGTTGGTGCGGGACCAGTACAGGCTGTCGCCGCTGAAGCAGTAGCGCTCGTCGGCGACGTACAGCACGCTGCCGAGGGTGTGGCCGGGGAAGGGGTGGGCGACCAGGCCCGGGGAGATCTCCACCGGCTCGGTGCCGCGCAGCACCCGGTCGGCGTCGGGCGCGGAGTCGAGGTCGCCCTCGTGGATCCAGAGCCGGGCGCCCAACCGGTCGGCGTAGGCGCGGCCGTGCGCGGCGTGGTCGCGGTGGGTGAGCAGGATGTCGGTGACCGGGCCGAGCGCGTCGTAGCGGGCGGCGAGGCCCTCGCTGTAGCGGGGCGTGTCGATCATCACCCAGCCGCTCGGACGGCGGCAGAGGTAGGAGTTGGCGCCCGCATTGCGGCGGGAGTTGTGGCCGAGCAGCAGCACCCCGTCGTCCAGGGCTAGCGGGAAGGGGTCGGTGACCGGGTCGAGCCGGCCGCCGTCGGGGCGGATCGAGCGGGTCGGGCAGGCATGGGCGGCGGCGAGCAGTTGCTGTCGCTCGGCCTCGTCGCGCGGCTGGCGCAGCAGTACGGACGTCCGGGCGCGCTCGATGATCAGGTCGGGTGCGAGCTGCCGGGCGACGTCGCAGTTGGTGCAGCGGTCGTCGATGGCCCAGTTCTCGTCGACGGTCGGGTTCTCGGACGGATTCATGGCTGACATCCCTCTGGAAGGACGGCGGCCGGGCGGCCGCACACTTCGAGCATCGTCCGTTCGGTCCCACAACGGGAAGAGGGCAAGGATCTTGTGCTTTTCGGACTGCGCCACTCTGCGGAGTCGCGAGGGGCACGTGGCCCATCTCACGTGCCGCCGAGGTCACCTACGGTGGCGTAGGTCACTTGATTCGGTGAACTATCTCTTTCATGCCGAACCTCCAGGAGACCCTTGACCTCAGTTCGTATGCCGCCCTCGGCGACAGCTTCACCGAGGGCCTGAACGACCCCGGTGCGGGCGGCGCCTTCGCCGGCTGGGCCGACCGCCTGGCCGGGCTGCTCGCCGACGGGCGGCCGCCGGGCGGGTTCCGCTACGCGAACCTGGCGGTGCGCGGGCGGCTGCTGGACCAGATCGCAGCCGAGCAGGTGCCGCAGGTCCGCCGGCTCCAGCCCGACCTGGTCACCTTCTGCGCCGGCGGCAACGACATCCTGCGGCCCGGCAGCGACCCCGACGAGGTGGCCGAGCGCTTCGAGGCCGCCGTCGCCCAACTCGCCGAATCCGCCGGGACGGTGCTGATCTGCACCGGCTTCGACACCAAGGACGTGCCGCTGCTCAAGCACCTGCGCGGCAAGATCGCCACCTACAACGGGCACATGCGGGCGGTCGCCGACCGCTACGGCTGCAAGGTGGCCGACCTGTGGTCGCTGCGCGCCGTGCAGGACCGCCGCGCCTGGAGCGAGGACCGGCTGCACCTCTCCCCCGAGGGCCACCAGCGGGTCGCCCTGCTGGCCGCCCGCTCGCTGGGCCTGGACACCGCGCAGGACCCGGAGGCCCCGTGGCCGGCCGCGCCCGTGCTGTCCCCGGCGGACCAGCGGCGGGAGAACCTCCAGTGGGCCCGCGAGTACCTGATCCCGTGGGTCGGCCGGCGTCTGCGCGGCGAGTCCTCGGGCGACCACGTCGAGCCCAAGCGGCCTGATCTGCTTCCGCTCTGACCAAACGTCAGCAAGTCCGCCGGACGCTGCGGTGCGCGTCGCCGACAGCGCCCGGTGGAGCAGGCGGCGCAGGCCGCGCCGACGAGGTACCAGGCGAGGTCCGGCGGGTTGAAGGTCGACCCGGGCACCAGGTGGACCGGCCCGCTGCGCCCGCCCCGGCGTCCAGCAGCCCGGCCGCCTGGAACAGCTCCCCGCCAGCTCACGGCTGCTGCCACCAGTGCCGCCCGGGCCGACGCCCCGCTGTTCAGGAACCACCGCGCCCCGCCGGACGTCACTACCCCCCGATGGGACCGATCCGTGCAGGTCACGGGCATCTGCAGAGCATCAACGGGCATGAGCCGAACGGAACGTACGGGCGGGGAGCAGTGGCAGTGGGCGAAGACACCAAGGCGCGACGGCAGTTCACGGTGAACGGGTTCGCGGCCGGACCGGACGGCCGGGCCCAGCGGGCACGGGAGCGCGGGAAGGCGCTGCGCGAACGGGTTCCCCGGGAGCGGCACGCGGAGTTCGCGGCCGCAGCCGACCGGCCGACGGCGGTGGAGGCGATCGAGGCGTCCAACGCCGGCCGGATTCCGGGGCTGGTGCCGATCCGGGTGGGCCGGATGGCCGCCACGCCGTTCGCGTTCCTGCGCGGATCGGCCGGGCTGATGGCCGCCGACCTTGCGGGCACGCCGGTGACCGGGGTGGGCGCGCAGCTGTGCGGGGACGCGCACGCGGCGAACTTCGGGCTGTACGGCGACGCGCGCGGCCAACTCGTGATGGACATCAACGACTTCGACGAGACCGTGCCCGGCCCGTGGGAGTGGGACCTCAAGCGCCTGGCCACCAGCCTGGTGCTGGCCGGCCGGGAGACCGGGGCGAGCGAGACCACCGCCCGGGCGGCCGCCCAGCACGTGGCCGGCGCCTACCGCCGGACCATGCGCACGCTCGCCAAGCTGCCCGCACTGGACGCCTGGAACGCCGTGGCGGACGAGCAGTTGGTGTCCTTCGCCGAGGCGCACGACCTCGCCGACGTGCTGCAGAAGGTCGGCGCGAAGGCGCTCGGCAACACCAGCGCGCGCTTCGCCGCCCGCAGCACCACCCGTACCGCGGACGGCGGTTGGCGGTTCACAGCCGCTCCCCCGGTGCTCACCGAGGTGACCGACGGGACCGCCAGCGCGGTGGCCGAGGCGCTCGGCCCGTACGTGGCGACGGTGCCCGCCGAGGTGCGCACCCTGCTGTCCCGGTACCGGGTGCAGGACGTGGCCTTCCGGGTCGTGGGCACCGGCAGTGTCGGCACCCGCTCGTACGTGGTGCTGCTCACCGACCACCGGGACCAGCCGCTGGTGCTGCAGGTGAAGGAGGCCCGGCCGTCCGCACTGCTGCCGTACCTCGGGCACGAACAGCGGGTGGAGCACGAGGGCAAGCGCGTCGTGCTCGGCCAGAAGCACATGCAGGTGGTCAGCGACACCCTGCTCGGCTGGACGACCGTCGAAGGACTCCCGTACCAGGTACGGCAGTTCCGCAACCGCAAGGGCAGCGTCGACCCGGCCGCGCTGCTGCCGGGCCAGCTGGACGACTACGCGCGGATCACCGGCGCGCTGCTCGCCCGGGCACACGCCCACACCGCCGACCCGGGCCTGCTGGCCGGGTACTGCGGCAAGGGCGAGGCGCTGGACGAGGCGGTCGCTGCCTTCGCCGTCGCCTACGCGGACCGCACCGAGGCCGACCACGCCGACCTGGTCGTGGCGGTGCGCGGCGGGCGGCTGCCCGCTGAGCGGGGCGTCTGAGAGATCCGGTTCAGGAGCCGAACAAGGCGTCTGAGAGATCCGGTTCAGGAAGCGAGGAACGGCGCGACCACCGCCACGAACTCGCGCGGCCGGGCACTGTGCACCAGGTGCCCGGCCGCGATCGTGACCAGTCGGCAGTCCGGGATCAGCCGGGCCAGTTCGGCGATCCGCTCCTGCGGGACGTGGCTGTCCCCCGCGCCCGCGACCACCAGGGTGCGGGCGGTGATCCGGGCCAGCCCTTCCCGCCAGGCCGGGTCCGGGGTGTCGATCTGTGCCTTGACCGCCCGGACCATCGCCCAGTCGAAGTGCACCGGTTCGTCCTCCGCCCCCTCCGACGGAACGCTCGCCGGGCGCGGGTGGAGCGCGGGGATCTCCTCCAGGACCAGCCGGTCGATCCGCTCCGGCACGGCCTGGGCGAGCAGATAGGCGACCGCGCCGCCCATCGAGTGACCGACCAGGTCGATCCGGGCCAGGCCGAGGGCGTCGAGGAAGGCGAGCACGTCGTCGCGCATCGCCTCCAGGCCGTAGGCGGCGGTGCGGCCGCTGTCGCCGTGGCCGCGCAGGTCGAGCGCGTACACGTGGTGCCCGGGGGCGAGCTCGGGCAGCACCACGTCCCAGTCGGCGGCGCGCTCGCCGAGGGCGTGCAGCAGCACCAGCGGCGGGCCGTCGGGCTGGCCGCTCTCCCGGTAGGCGAGCATGACCTCGGGTAGTTGTACCGTCCGTACCTTCGTCATGCCCGCCACCGTACGTGCCGACGGGCGGTCAGCGGACCGGTGTTCGCCCTCGGCTCATCGCGACCGGCTCGTTCTCGCGGTGCTCCCGCTCACCCACCCGGCCGGCGAACACCGCGGCCAGTACGGCGAGTCCGGCCACCGCGGCGCACACCACACTCGCGGCCAGGTAGGCGGAGCGGTGGCCGCCGCCACCGGCGGTCGCCCGCAGGTAGACGCCGGACAGCGCCGAGACCGCGACGGCGGCGGCGATCCGCTGGGTCATCTGCAGGATCGCCCCGCTCACCCCGGCCGCCTCGGCGGGCGCGTGACGCAGCACGAACGCCTGGTTGGTGGAGCCCATCAGGCCGACCGAGGCGCCACTGAGCAGTTGCAGCAGCGCGAGAAGCCAGGGCAGCACGGCGACCGGGGCCCAGTGGGCGACCAGTCCGCTGCCGAGCATGGCCAGGGCGGAGCCGATCATCCCGATGGTGATGGTGCGTCGGCCGAAGCGCTGCACCACCCGCCATGCGAGCGCGGAGGCGGTGGCCATGGCCAGCGCGGAGGGCAGTGCGACCAGGGCGGCACCCAGCGGGGACAGCCCCAGGCCGTCCTGGAGGAACATGGTGAGGACCAGCGAGGCGGCCAGCGAGGAGCCGAACTGGGCCATCGCGGTGGCCGTTCCGAGCGCGTACGGCGCGGAGCGGGTGAGCGCCGGGTGGATCAGCGGGTGCCCGCCGCCGCGCGCGTAGCGGCGCTGCCACCAGGCGAGCGTGCCGAGCAGCAGCAGGGCGGCGGCCGTGAAGCCGAGCCAGCCGGCCCAGCCGGGCGGCTGGACGAAGGGCAGCATCAGGGCGACGGTGAGCGCGCCGACCAGCAGCAGGCCGACCAGGTCGAGGTCGGCGTGCCGGGCGCTGGGGCGGGGTCTGGGAAGGTGGCGCGCGGCCAGGGCGACGGTGGCCAGGCCGAACGGGACGTTCAGCAGGAAGGTCAGCCGCCAGCCGAGTTCGGAGCCGGCCGCCGCCAGCACCATGCCGCCGATCGGCGGGCCGAGGGCGAAGGCGAGACTGCCGGTGACGGCGTACATGCCGAGGGCCCGGGCGCGCAGTTGGCCGTCGAAGACGTCCTGGAGGGTGCCGATCATCTGGGAGTTGACGAGCCCGGCGCCGGCGCCCTGGAGCAACCGGGCCGCGATCAGCACCCCGGGTTCGGTGGCGGTCGCGGAGACCAGGCTGACCAGGGTGAACAGGGCGAGCCCGGTGACGAAGAACCACTTGCGGCCCTTGACGTCGCCGAGCCGCCCGCCGGGGATCAGCGCGAGGCCGAAGGCGAGCGAGTACCCGGCGACGATCCACTGCAGATGGGCGGGCTGGGCGTGCAGGGTCTCGCGCAGGGCGGGGATGGAGGTGTTGAGGACCGACTGGTCGAGCAGCGTGGTGAAGCCGCCCGCGACGCAGACCAGCAGGACGCGGCGCCCGGCGGCGTCGAAGCGCTCCTTGGGCGCCTCGGCCTCCGGGCCGTCGGCTATCGGGCTGTTGTCAGCGGCTCTCACGGCTCCACCACCACGAGCGCGTAGCGGGCCTCGCCGGGGCCGAGGCTGCGGAAGCGGCTGGTGCCGGAGCCGTAGCGCAGACAGTCCCCGGGGCCGAGCAGCTGCGCCTCGCCGTCCAGGGTCAGCTCCAACTCTCCATCGAACACCCAGAGATGGTGCTCCAGGCTGGGGAGACAGGGGCGGTCGTAGGCGATGTCCGCGCCGACCGGAAGCCGGCCCTCGATGATCTCCCCGCGCAGCGAGCCGTGCGGCGGCGAGACCGAGCGGCGGACGAAGCCGGTCGTCTCGTCGCGCCAGACCTGCTGCTCCCCGGCCCGCACCAGCCGGGCCGGTTCGGACTCCACCTCGGCGAGCAGCCGGGACATGGTCCGCCCGTAGACGGCGCAGAGCCGGCCGAGCAGCGCGGCGGTCGGGCTGACCTCGGCCCGCTCCACCCGCGACAGTGTGGACCGACTGACGTCCGCCTGGCGCGCCAACTCCTCCAGGGTCCAGCCCCGTTCGACCCGCAGCTCGGCGAGCCGTTGTGCCAGCCGCTCGTCGGCGGCCGTGTCGATTCCCATATTCGCGATGCTATCCCGGATATGGGATCACCTTCTCGGGATTTGCGGAGGCCCGGTAACGGTCTGACGGCAGCTCGGCTCTGATCGCCTCCGGCCCATCCGCCTCCGCAGGTCGGTGATCATATGATGACCGACAACAAAGTGGCCGGTCAGCGGCCTATCGGGCGAGGGGGACGACGATCGTGTTCGGCATCATCAGACCATGCAGGCACCGGCTGTCCGAACGGCTCCAGACCTCCTGGATGGCGCATCTGTGCGGGCTCTGCCTCGCCCTGCGCGACGACCACGGGCAGCTCGCCCGGACCGCCACCAACTACGACGGGCTGATCATCTCCGTCCTGGTAGAGGCCCAGGCCGCCCGGGAGGACTCCTCCTGGCGCCGCACCGCCGGCCCCTGCCCGCTACGCGGCATGCGGACCGCCTCCGTCGCCAAGGGCGAGGGCGCCCGGCTCGCCGCCGCCGTCTCGCTCGCGCTCGCCTCGGTGAAGATCCGCGACCACGTAGAGGACCGGGACGGCCTGTTCGCCCGCCGCCCGGTGGCCGCCGGGGCCCGCGCGGTGACCCGGCGCTGGGACCGGCAGAGCGCGGGCAGCGCCTCGACCGTCGGCTTCGACACCGCCGTACTGCTCGACGCCGCCTCCCGGCAGGGCGAGTTGGAGCGCACGCTGCTGCCCGGCAGCTCGGTCCTGCTGGTCACCGAGCCCACCGAGACCGCCACCTCGGCCGCGTTCGCGCACACCGCCGTGATCGCCGGTCGCCCCGGCAACGCCGCCCCGCTCGCCGAGGCCGGACGGCTGTTCGGCCGGCTCGCCCACCTCCTCGACGCCGCCGAGGACCAGGCCGCCGACGCCGCCACGGGCGCCTGGAACCCGCTCACCGCCACCGGCACCGACCACGCCGAGGCCGAACGGCTCTGCCGCGACGCCGCCCACGGCATCCGGCTCGCACTACGCGAGGTCGAGCTGAGCGACCGGGCCCTGGTGCACGTGCTGCTCGCGCACGAGACCGAGCGTGCCGTCGACCGGGTCTTCGGCCCGGACGCCCACGGGGCGAGCTGCCGCCGCGGCGCCCACGGCGAGCACCCCCAGGACGCGCCGCCGCGCCAGGTGCCACCCGGCTACCCGGGTGGGCCGTACCCCGGCCAGGACCCGAACCAGGTGCCGATCCCCCCGTGGGTTCCGCAGGGCCCCGGCTTCACCCCGCCTGGCGGGAAGCCGCCCCACCCGCGCAACCTGCTCGCCGGGTGCGCGGTCTGGGCCCTGATGGCCTGCTCCTGCCAGCTGCTCTGCTGCGAGCACAACGACCCGTTCAGCCGCGAACGCCGCAAGGGCTTCTGCGAGCGGCACGACTGCTGCGACTGCGGGTGCGACTGCTGCGACTGCGGGTGCGACTGCTGCAACGACTGCGGTTGCGACGGCTGCGACTGCGGCTGCGACTGCTGACTTCCCGTCAGCCCTCCTCTCCGACAGGCTCCGCCTGATCGGGCGCCACCGGCCCGGAGTGCCCCCGCAGCACCCCGGGCCGGTCCACGTCCTCGCACTGCTCGGTTCTTCGCCAGAGCGGCAACACCACCACGGGACGCGACTCGACGGCCTCAGGCGTCACGCCCCGCCGCCTCCCGGTCCGCCGCCAGCGAGCCCTCCAACCCGGCCAGCAACCGCCGGAACCGCTCGGCGTCCTGCTCCGTCATCCGCCCCTCGGGCGCCGCTCCCGACCACTCGGCCGTCCTGTCGTCCATGTGCACGACGCTAGGCGGCGGGGATCAACGGGCGATAAACGTGGGGCACGTGGGACTGATGAGGCGGCAGGGCCCAGCGGACACCGAAGACGGTTGCGGGGGCACGACCAGCTCGTTCGGGGCGCGCTACTTCATCGGGCGGGGGACCCTGCCCCACACCGGTGCCCGGAGCGCCCGACTCCTCCACCGCCGACGAGTGGCGCAAGTCGGTCGACCGGGTCGAGTGTCTGCGCCGGATCGCCGTCTTCGGCAACCACGCCCTGCACGGCCCGCTAGGTCCGGGCGGCCAGGGCGGCGTCCAGGAGCAGCCCGGCGGCCTCCTTCGCGTCGGCGGCGGCGCCCGGGTCGCCGTGGATCGCCGCGGTGGTGATGGCGCCCTCGGCGAGCAGGGTGAGGTGGACGGCGGTAGCGGGCGGGGCGCCGACGGCCTCGACCAGGCCGGCCAGGTAGCCGGCGAACTCCTCCTTGTGGTGCCGGGCCGCCGCCGCGACAGCGGGGGTGGTGGCGCCCAGCTCGCCGAAGGAGTTCACGAAGGCGCAGCCGCGGAAGTCCGGTTCGGCGAACCACTGGCCGAGCCAGTCGAAGACCGAGAGCAGCTGCTCCCGGGGCGTGCCGCCGGTCCGGGCGACATGAACGGCGAGGCTCGCCCGCCATCGCCCGTCGCGGCGCTGCAGGTAGGCCTCGACCAGGTCGTTCTTGGACGGGAAGTGCTGGTAGACGCGGCGCATCGTCATCCCGGAGGCGGCCCGGACGGCGTCCATGCCGACCGCTTGGACGCCCTGTCCGTAGAACAGCTCCTCGGCCGCGTCGAGGATGCGGGTCCGCGGGTCTTCCTGTTTCATCTGCCGTGCCCTTTGCGCGAGAACGATTGTTCTCCTAGGGTAGCCAGTAAAGTGAGAACGATCGTTCTCACCGACGGAGTGCCCTTCCCCGAGGAGCCGGGCCGATGACCGAACAACGCCCTCCCCTGCCCCCGTTCACCGAGGAGAGTGCCCGCCGAAAGGTGCGGGCCGCCGAGGACGCCTGGAACACCCGTGACCCGCAGCGGGTCGCGCTCGCCTACACCCCCGACAGCCGCTGGCGAAACCGCGCCGAGTTCCTGACCGGCCGCGAGGCGATCACCGACTTCCTCACCCGCAAGTGGCAGCGCGAACTCGACTACCGCCTCGTCAAGGAGTTGTGGGCGCACGACGGCGACCGGATCGCCGTCCGCTTCGCCTACGAGTGGCACGGCGACAGCGGCCGGTGGCACCGCTCGTACGGCAACGAGAACTGGGAGTTCGACGAGCACGGCCTGATGGCCCGTCGGCTCGCCTCGATCAACGACCTGCCGATCACCGCCGCCGAGCGACTCTTCCACTGGCCCCTGGGCCGTCGGCCGGACGACCACCCGGGGCTGACCGAGCTCGGGCTCTGAGCGGTCCTGGCCGTCGGGCCACACTGTTCCACGGCTGTGACACGGAGGGCATCGGGCGCTGACCCGGGACTGGGAATCTCCTTGTCGAAAGCGAACAGCAACGCCCGAGGGGGGCCCTGGAATGTCCGTGCGCAACAGATTCGGCTCTGCCGCCGCGATCGCCCTGATGACCACCGTCGGAGCCGTCCTGGTCTCCGCGTGCGGCCCCGACAACAGCGACCCCGGCTCCACCGCCGCCCCCAGCGCGCCCGGTGCGGCGGCCCCGGGGACGGCGGCGCCGGGCGGCGGGTCGCATTCCGGCAGCCCCGCGCCGGGCGGCAAGGAGATCAACGGCACCTCCGCCGCCAATCACCTGACGATCAGCACGGGCACCAGGACCGTCGCGATGAACGGCACCAGCGTCGACTTCGGCACGGTGGTCCGCGACCTCGCGTGGTCCGCCGACGGCAAGAAGGTCGTCTTCGTCAACGGTGACGGCGACCTGATGACCGCCAATGCGGACGGCAGCGGCAAGGTGCCACTCGCCAAGGCGCCCAGCGGCGAGACCTGGTCCCACCCGACCTGGCAGCACGCCTCGAAGGGGCCGGGCGGGGACTCCGTGCCCGACGAGACAGAGCACTTCAACAACATCGTGTTCGCGTCCAGCAAGGGCGGCGTGCTGCAGCTGGAGAGCATCCCCGCCAAGGGCGGTACCCCCCAGGTGCTCACCCCGCGCAGCTCCGAGGGCGGCACCGACAACGGCATCCCGCAGCCGCCGACGACCGGCAACACCTGGCCCAACGCGGGCGGCCAGCACGCCGAGATCGCGTACGCCAACACCCCGGGGAACGAGGTGTACATCTACGACGACTACATCCGCCCGAACACCCACGACATCGGCAAGGGATCGCAGCCGGCGCTGTCCCCGGACGGCGGACACGTCGTCTTCGTCCGCTCGGTGAACGGCCACGACCACCTGTTCACCCGCTCCACCGACTACGAGCAGAAGAGCGAGAAGGACCTCACCCCCTCGGCCACCACGGACTACACCGAGCCCGCGTGGTCCCCCGACGGCAAGACCCTCGCTGCCCGCACCCCGGACGGCGTGAGCACCCTGCCGGCCGACGGCTCGGCGGCGCCGACCCAGGTCTCCACCATCAAGGGCCTGCCCTCCTACCGGCCCTGAGCCTCGGCCGCACGGGCCAACTCGGCGCGCAGCTCGGCGAGGTGCTCGTCGGCCGACTCGTGCGGCAGGAACTCGACCACGTCGAGGAAGCGGAACAGCACCCGGGTCTCGGTGACCGCGTACTCGTAGTCACCGAACCCGACCACCGCGCCCGTCCCGCCGCGCGCCGCACCGCGGACGGCAGCCGAGGTCAACCCGTCCGCGGTGGACCCGGCCGTCGCCCTCCGGCGGGCGTTGGGCCGGGCCAGGTACGGGCAGACCATCGACGCGTACAGCATGCAGGAGCGGTGGCCCGGGCCCTCCATGGTCGGCGCGAGGTTGCGGTACGGCCGCCCCGCAGCGATCGCCGAGGCGATCGCTGCGCTCTCCGCCGGGCCGACCACCCGCCACACCGGCCCGCGCGCCATCAGCTCGCCGCACACCGAACACCGGCGCTCCAGCGCGCAGTCGGCGCTGCGCCCGTAGTCCGTCAGGGCGAACTGCGGCTGCCCGTCCTGCCACGGCGTGATCGCCGGCACCGGATATCCGCGTCCGTCCTTGGGGCGCGCCCCCACCTCGTCCGGCATCGGCACTAGTTCGAATCGCACGCCCCCATCGATACCAGGCGGACGCCTCGCCGGTCGACCCGTACACGTACTACCTCTACGTCGCCTCCTGGGCCAGCATCACCTTCCGCAGCAGGTCGGACAGCGTCCGCCGCTCCTCCTCGGTCAGCACGCCCAGCAGGCGGCGCTCCTCGCGGCCGACCACGTCGAGGGCCTCGTGCCAGGCGGCGCGGCCGGCCTCGGTCAGCACGATGTCGACCTTCCGGCGGTCCTCCGTCGAGGGGGTGCGGACGATGAAGCCGCGGCGCTCCAGGGTCTCCAGCCGGCCGGTGATCGAGGCGGGGGCGAGGTTGAGGTCGGCGCGCAGGTCGGAGGGGGCGGCGTGGCCGCCCCGGCCGGCCAGCACGTGGAGGGTGTCGAACTCGTGCTTGTGCAGGCCGAAGTCGGCGACGCCCTGTTCGCGGACCCGGCCGAGGTGGTGGGTGAGCCGGGACATCCGGGTGACGGAGGCCTCGATGTCCGGGTCGAGGTCGGAGAGCACCGGCAGCCAGCGTTCGACGTGGCCGTCCGACCAGTCGCGGGGCTGGGTCGGCTGCTGGGGAGGGTGCTCGGCCATGGGAGGAGTCTACAAACAGCCGAATATATCGATGCCGAAATATTCGTTGCCAAAATTTCGATACCGAAATACAGTGCCGCGCATGCCCCAACACCCCCTGCGCCTGCGCGACTTCCGCCTGCTCTTCCTCGGCCGGACGGTCTCCACCCTCGGCGACGCCGTCGTCCCCGCCGCCCTGGCCATCGCGATCACCCGCGCCACCGGCTCTTCCGCGGCGCTCGCCCTCGTGCTGGGCTGCGCGATGGTGCCGCGACTGCTCCTGCTGCCCGTCGGCGGAGTGGTCGGCGACCGCGTCAACCCGCGTCTGGTCGCCCTCACCACCGACCTGCTGCGCGCCGCCACCCAGCTGCTGGTCGGCCTGGAGCTCCTCGGACACCGCCCCAGCCTCAGCCACATCGCGCTCGCCTCGGCGGCTGGCGGCATCGCCTCCGCCTTCGCCATGCCGACCACCTCGCCACTGGTCAGGGCCGCCGTCCCGGCCGAACACCGACTGCGCGCCAACGCCCTGCTCGGCTCCGCCACCAGCGCCGCCCGGCTCGGCGGCCCGGCGCTCGCGGGCGTACTGGTGTACACCGCCGGGCCCGGCTGGGCCTTCGTCCTGGACGGCGTCTCCTTCCTGCTGAGCGCCGCCCTGCTCACCCGGATCGCCGTCGCCCACACCCCCGCCGGGTCACGCTCGCTGCGGCGGGACCTCGCCGAGGGCTGGAGCGAGGTGCGCTCCCGGGACTGGTACTGGACCAGCCTGATCGCCCACGGGGTGTGGAACGGCGCGAGTGCCGTCGCCCTCACCCTCGGCCCGCTGATCGCCGCCTCCCGCCTGGGCGGGGACGGCGTCTGGGTGGCGATCACCCAGGCCGGGGCGGTCGGCCTGCTGCTGGGCTCGCTGCTCGCCGGGCGGGTCCGGCCCCGGCGCCCGGTGCTGGTCGGCAACCTCGCCCTCGCCCTGTACGGACTGCCGCTGCTGGCGCTCGCCGTCCCGGCGCCCACACCGCTGACGGTGGCCGCGTACGGGGTGGCGATGGCCGGGCTGGGCTTCCTCAACCCGGTCTGGGAGACGGTGGTCCAGCAGGACTTCCCGGCCGGGGTGCTGGCCCGGGTCACCTCCTACGACTGGCTGCTCTCACTGGCCGCCGCGCCGCTCGGGTACGTGCTGGCGCCACTGGCCGCCGACGCCTGGGGCAGCCGGGTGCCGCTGCTGGCCGCCGCGGCGCTGGTGACCGCGGTGTGCGCGGGCACGGCGGCGGTGCCGGGGGTGCGCCGACTCGGCACCGAACGGAAGGCGCCCGGACCGGTCGCCGCCGAGCGGCCACCGGTCCGGGTGAACTCCTGAACCACTGTCGACGGAAGGTCAGTTCCAGATGCCGGCGATGTCCGTGGCGTTCGCCGCGTTGCCCGCGTGGCCGCTCGCCCCGGAGAGGTCCTCCAGGGTGCGCAGCACGTTGTAGTGGTTGTAGGTGGTGGCGGAGCTGCTGCCGGGGATGACGTGGGCGCCGTAGACCACGGTCGGGATCCGGTTGCCGGACAGGCTGTTGTCCTCGTCGAAGGTGACGATCAGCAGGCTGTTGTGGGTCTGCGCCCAGGTGGCGTACGCGCCCAGGTTGTTCTTGATCCAGGTGTCGCCGGTGCTGACCGAGCAGTCGTGCATGTCGCTGCACAGGTTCGGCACGACGAAGGAGACGTTCGGCAGGGTGGTGTAGTCGGTCGGGAACTGGGTGAAGGTCATGGCGGTGTTCAGCGGGACGTTGCCGAAGCCGAACCAGGGGTTGTGCTTCTGCGCGTACTTGCCGCTGCTGCAGACCGTGCTGCCCTGGCTGGGCAGGGACTCGTTGTAGCTGGCCCAGGTCTTCCCGGCGGCGGCCACCTCGGAGGCCAGGTTCGGCGCGTGGAAGCCACCGACCGTCACGCAGCTGTCGTCGACCCGGCCCTGGGTGGAGCCGGAGAACAGGGCGTAGTAGTTCGGCTCGCTGGGGTGGGTGATGGCGTAGGACCGGGTGAGGTTGGCGCCGCCCGCCTTCAGAGTGTTGTTGATGTAGGGCGCGCTGCTGCTGCCGATGATCTGGCTGTAGGCGTGGTTCTCCATCACCACGACGATGATGTGGTCGGGCGTGGGCAGCCCGGCCGCCTGCGCGGTGGTGGCGGTGGCCGCCCAGAGCCCGGCGGAGGCCGCGACCAGGGCGACGGCCGAGCCGATCGCGGTCGCGGTGCGGCGGGAGCGGCGGCGGGGGGTGTCGGGGGTGTCGTTCAGGAGCTTCGCGGACGAAGTCATGACTAATCCTCGGGTCGAGAACAGCTCGGCGGAGGTGACGGACTGTCGGGCGCTCGCGAACGGCCTAGTACGGGGTGCCGTTGGCGAAGTCGGTGTCGAAGGTCGTCTCGATGGTGTTGAGCACGCCGGAGTCGGAGATGATCAGGCCCAGCTCGCGGTTGCTGTTCAGCGAGTTGTCGGAGAAGTTCTCCGAGCCGGCGAACACCTTGGCCGAGGGGGTGCCGTAGTCGGCCACGATGGCCTTGGCGTGGATGTACAGGCCGGTGGTCGAGGAGTAGGTGGCGACCTTGGCGCCGGCCGTGGTGACCTGGTCGAAGTAGGAGCCGTAAGAGCTCGGGTTCATGCCGACGACCCGTACGGTGACGCCGCGGTTGGCGGCGGCGGTGATCGCGTCCACCAGCGCCGGGTCGCCGAACTCCAGCTCCTGGACGTCGAGGGAGGTCTGCGCGCCGTTGATCAGCGCCAGCAGGCGGTCCTGCGAGTCGGTGGGCGACCAGACCAGGTTGTCGCCGTCCGAGGGGGTGATCGAGGTCTTGGCGTAGTCCGCGGCGAAGACCTGTTCGATCGCGGCGACGTCGTTGGCGTCACTGTCGAAGACGCCGTAGTCGCGGCTGCTGGAGTAGTAGGTCGCGTCCAGGTTCCCGGTCAGGATCAGGGACTTGGTGGCGTCGACGGTGACGGTCTTCTGGTGGGTGTAGACGAACGCCGAGGAGGAGTACGTCACGCCCACGCCGGCCGCGCTCAGCGCGCTGTAGGCGGCACCGTTGACCGAGGTGTGCCGAGCGTCCAGGATCACCCGGACCCGCACACCGGCCCGCTGACGCGCGATCAGGGCGTTGACGGCCGCGGTGTCGCGCAGCTCGTACATGGTCACGTCGACGGACGTGGTGGCCGAGCCGATGAAGGTGTCGACCACACTGTGGTCCTGGTCGGGGAAGACGATCGCCGAGTACGTCCCGGCGTCGGGGGCGTCGGCCCGGGCGGTGCCGGTGGCGGATATCAGACCGGCGCCGGCGAGGAGCAACGCACCCGCACGGCGCGCGAAGGTGGCCAGGGGCATGGGGGACTCCATGGTCGGTGAGGGGGGAGGTCGGTGCATCGGGGCACCCGGAACGGACGCGGCGAACGCGGCGAACGAAGCGCCCGATCAGCATGCGGGCGCGGCAGTCAACGCGGGTAGACGACAGCAGGTAAAACCTTGCCCCCAGGCCGGAAAACGAATGGCACACATGACAAATCGTGCTGAAAACGGACAATGCGGGCAGCGCGGTTCACGTTGCGACCGGCCGTCGGGACCGGTGATAGTGATTTTCGAGCGGCGCGATCGGACGCCGCGTCAGCTCACGAGAGAGCCGGAGAACATGGCGAAGACCAGCCTGCTGCGTCCCCTCGCGGTGGCCGCGGCCGCTGCCGTCCTGGCGGCGACCGGAACCGTGCCCGCCCTGGCCGCCGACGGCGACGGCGCCGCGCTGCCCGCCCCGGACACCGCCGGGGTGCTCAGCGCACTTCAGGCCACCATGCGTGCGGGCGCCCCCGGCGCCTTCGCGGTCATCCGGGATCACGACGAGGACGAGCGGACCCGCTCGCTGACCGTCGGCGAGGCGAATCTCGACGGGACCCCGATGAACTCCTCGTGGAGGTTCCGGGTCGGCAGCAACAGCAAGATGTTCGCGGCCGTTCTCGTGATGCAGCTGGCGGAGGAGGGCCGGATCGACCTCGACAAGCCGCTGCGCGACTACCTGCCGGCCGGCACCCTGCCGGAGGGCTGGACCATGACGGGCCGCCAGGTGATGGAGCACCGCGCGGGTGTCTACGACCACACCAACGACCTGCTGGAGCAGGCCGGCGAGGAGACCACCAGCGCCTTCGAGGCCCGCATCCGCACCAAGGTCTACCCGCCGGCCGACCTGGTGGCGATGTCGGTGAAGCACGGCCAGCAGTACACCCCGGGCAGCCGCTACTCCTACTCCAACACCGACTTCGTGCTGATGGGCATGGCGGTCGAGCACCTCACCGGCCGCCCCTACGCGGACGTGCTGCGCGACCGGATCATCGAGCCGCTGGGCCTGGACAAGACCTCCTTCGTGGTCCCCGACCAGCGGATCGAGGGCGCCCACGTCACCGGCTACCTCACCAACGACGACCGCACCAAGCCGCTGCTGGACTCGACCGAGCAGACCGGCTCCTGGGTGTGGAGCGCGGGGGCGGTCATCTCCTCCGCCGGCGACCTCGACCGCTTCCTCACCGCACTGATGGCGGGCAGCAACGGCGGCCTGATCTCGGACGCCTCGCTGAAGCAGATGGAGGCCGTGCTGCCGACGCCGACCGCCAAGATCAGCTACGGGCTCGGGCTGCGCCGGATCTCGCTCTCCTGCGGGGACGTCTACGGGCACGGCGGCATCGTCCAGGGCTACCAGAGCCAGTCCTTCACCACGCCAGACGGGCAGCGCAGCGTGGTCGTGTTCGCCAACGCCTCCAACAACGGCGCAGTCACCCAGGGGCTGATGAACGCGCTGGAGCCGGCCTTCTGCGGGAAGAAGCCGGCGGCCGCGCCGCGGACGAACTTCGCACCGCAGGACGGGGACGACCAGGGTGTTCCAGTGGTGGAGGACACCCGGATCTGACGCCTCCGCCGCCCGGCCGGGACTCGCCACAGCTCGCTACGGCTTGCTGCGGCCCGCTAGGGTGAGACCCGGCCGGAGCGGCTGCCGTCCGCGCTCAGGTCGGTGAGCGCCTCCGTGAGGATCTCCCGGGCCTCGTCCGCCCGGCCCTGCTCGATCAGGGCGGTGCCCAGCTCGGTCAGGGTCTTGGTCATGCTGTCCGGGCACCCGGTCGCCTCGTAGTGGCCGAGCGCCTGCCGGTAGGCCTTCTCGGCAGCCGGCCAGCGCTTCAACGCCGCGCGGTCCTGGCCGAGTTCGTGCGCCGTCACGGCCGCCAGCAGGTGCATCAGGGGCGAGGACCAGCGTTCCACCAGCTCCAGCGCGCCCGCCAGCGCGCGCCGGCGCAACTCCACCGCCTGCTCGGCCCGGCCGAGGTTGCGCAGGCAGGTCGCGGCGCCGCGCAGGGTCACCAGCCGACCGATCGCCGCGGCCCGGTTGTCCACGGCGGCGAAGGCGTCCGCCGCCCGCTGGTAGCTCTCGCTCGCCTCGTGGTGCTTTTGCAACTGCCGCAGGCCGGCGGCGAGGTAGGTGAGCGCCCAGCCCTGCTGCTCGTAATCGGCCAGGCTGCGGGCCAACTCCATCGCCTCGCCCGCGAGTTCGATACCGCGCTGGTAGCGGTGCAGACAGGTGACGTACGTCCAGGCCAGGTAGTTCAGATGCACCGCCTCGGCCCGGCGGTCGCCGCTCGCCCGCGCGGCGTCCACCGAGAGCTGGAACACCTCGCCCCAGAGGTCCCAGCTCAGCAGCCGGTCGGAGAACCAGTGCATGGCCTCGGCGGTGTCGATCACCTCCCGGTGGCGGCCGGTCCGCTGCGCCTCGTAGAGGGCCGCCAGCCACTCCGGGTGCTCCTCCTCCAGCCAGCGGGCGGCCTCGGTGAGCGGCACCTCGGTCGGGTCGTCAGCCGCTGCGCCGATCGCGTGGTCCGGGTCGAACCGCAGCCCGTGTGCCGCCGCCCGGCGCAACAGCCGACGACCGGCCTCGGTACGGGCGTCGGCGACCTCCTCGGCCGTCTCGTCTGCAGCCAGCCGCTCCCCCGCGTACAGCCGTACCAGGTCGTGCAGGCGGTAGCGCTCCGAGGTGGCCGGCTGCACGAGTCCGGCGTCGACCAGCTCCTCCAGGAGGAGTTCGGTGCGCACCGGCGGCAGGCCCGCGTAGGCGGCGAGGACGGCGGCCGTGAAGTCCGGCCCGGCGGTCAACGCGCAGCGGCGGAGCACGAGTCGGGACTCGGCGGAAAGCTTGCGGTAGGACAGCTCGAAGGCCGGGCGGACCGCCAGGTCACCGGCCGTCAGCAGGTCCAACCGGCTCTCCTCGGAGGCGAGTTGACGCACCAGGTGGACCACCTGCTGCTGCGGTCGGGAGACCAGGCGCTGACCGGCTATCCGCAGCGCGAGCGGCAGGTAGCCGCAGAGCCGGGCCAGGTCGGCGGCCGCGTCGGGCGCGGCCTCGATCCGCTCGCGCCCGGCGATCCGGGCCAGCAGGCCGACCGCCTCGGTCGGGGAGAGCACGCCCAGCCGCAGCCGGTGCACCGACTCCAGGCCGGGCAGGGCGGCCCGGCTGGTCACGATGGTCACGGCCGGTCCGGAGCCGGGCAGCAGCGGGCGCACCTGGCTCTCGTCGGCGGCGTTGTCCAGCACCAGCACGAGCCGGCGGTCGCGCACCAGGGCGCGGTAGAGGCCGGCCCGCTCCTCCGTCCCGGCGGGCACGGCGGCGTCGGCGACGCCGAGGGCGCGCAGCACCTGGCCGAGGGCCTCGCGGGCGGAGAGCGGGGTGGGGACCGTGCCGCCGAGGTCGAGGGAGAGTTGGCCGTCCGGAAAGTGCGGGGCGAGGGCGTGGGCGGCGTGCAGGGCGAAGGCGGTCTTGCCGAGGCCGGGCTGTCCGCTGACCAGCACCACCCGGGGGTGGGCGGGCTGTTCGTCGTCGGCGAAGGCGGCGAGGGCGGCAAGAGCCTCCTCCCGGGCGGTGAAGTCGGCGATGTCGCGCGGGAGGGCGAGGGCGGTGAGGGACTCCGTCGGTGCTCCCGGCTCGGCGGGCCGGGCGGCGGGCGCCTGGTCCGGGGCCTGCGCCGGTGTCTGCGCCGGTGCCGGGTTCGCTGCCCGGGCCGCTGGCTGCCGGGTGCCGCGGGGACGGCCGGACTGCGCCGCCCGTTCGAGGGCGGCCGCCTGCGCCTCGTCCAGCCGCAGGGCTGCGGCCAGTGCCTGGACGGTGCGCCGCTGCGGTCCGCGGGTACGGCCGCGCTCCATGTCCCCGAGGGCGCGCAGGCTGACCCCGGCTCCGGCGGCCAGCTCCTCCTGGGTCAGGCCCGCCTCGACCCGGTACCCGGCCAGCAGGCGGCAGAACCCGCCGCCGCCCGTCCCCGCGCTGCCCCCAGAGGTCATGCCCCGCCCGTCCCCGATCGCGCCGCGAATTCCCGCAGTTCTGCCGGACGTCGCGCCGGACAGACTTCCCTCGGGCAGAAGTATGCCCCGAACGGGCATCCGCCCGGCGATCTTTCCCCTGACCTGCGGTGGCGCATCCGGTTCCGCCAGTGGCGGCGGCGGGCTGGCACGCGCTGGAACTGCCGATAGTTCCGCCTGCGGCGGGAGGCGATCGCGCCCTCAGCGCTCGCCTGCCGATCGCTCCCGCTCCCGGCGTCTGGCCTCCTCGCCTTCGGCTCTGCGGCCGAGTTCGAACAGCAGGTCGGCGAGCAGGCCGTGGGAGCGCGCCTCCACGGCGGCGTCGCCGACGGTCCGGGCGAGTGCGACGGCCAGTCGGGCGCAGGACAGGGCGGCGTCCCGACGGCCGAGGGCGTGCAGGGCGCGGGCCCGGCTGTGGGTGGCGAGTACGGCCTCCGCACCGCCGGTACGGGCGGTGGCGGTGCGGACCGCCTCGTCGGCGTGGGCGAGCGCCCGCTCGGGGGTACCGGCCAGCACCAGGGCATCGGCGAGGTCGGTGAGCGAGCGGACCAGCAGGTGGTCGGCGGCCGGGGTGCGGGCGGCGGCCACCAGGTCGGTGAGGATGGGCACCGCCCGGTCGTGCCGCCCGGCCCGCAGCAGCGCGGCGGCCACCCGGCTGCGGCAGTGGTGACGCAGCACCGCGTCCCCGGCCCGGTCGGCGGCCGCGACGGCCCGCTCCAGGTGCTCGACGGCGGTGCGGTGGGCCGCGCGGTCGATGTGCAGAACGGCGAGGTCGGTACCGAGCCGGGCGACGGCCGCCTCGTCCCGCCCGGTGTGGGCGGCTCGCAGTCCGGCCTCCGCGACGGCCCGCCAGTGGGTCCGGTCGTGGCCGGTGGTCTCGTACAACAGGCCGATCCGGTGCGCGAGTTGCCAGGCGGCGACGGTACGTCCGTACTGCTCGGCGCAGACCACGACGGCCCGCAGCGCGCTCTCCTCGCGCCGGAACCAGGACGCCGCCCGGGCGCCGCCGCCGGGCGCCGAGCCCTCGGCCGCCCAGCCGGCGGTGAGCTCCAGGTAGTGGGCGATCAGCCGGTCGAGGGCGACGAACCGTTCCTCGCAGCCGAGTTCGGCGGCCTGCCGGGCGGCGTAGCGGCGGACCAGCTCCCGGCGGGCGAAGCGGCCGGGGCTGACCTCCTCCAGAAGGTGGACGGTGTCGAGGGCTGCCAGCAGGGTGCGGGTGGCGCCCCGCGGGAGGTCGGCGAGGGCGGCGGCGGTGGCGGTGTCGAGGACGGCGCCGGGGTGCAGGCCGAGCAGGGTGAACAGCCGGGCTGCGGCGGGCTGCAGCGTCCGGTAGGTCCGGTCCAGGGCGGCGGTGATGCCGGTCGGGCTGCGGCCGGTTCCGGTGCCCGCCAGGGCGTCCAGGCCGGTCTGCTCGTCGGCGAGTTCGGCGGCGAGGTCCTCCGCGGACCAGTCCGGGCGGGCGGCCAGCCGGGCGGCGGCCAGGCGCAGCGCGAGCGGCAAGTGGTCGCAGCCCTCGGCGAGTTCGGCGACGGCCTCCGGGTCGGCGACGGGGCGGTCCGGGAACTCGGGGCCGAAGGTGCGGGCGAGCAGGGCGTGGGAGTCCTCGGCGGTCAGCGGGCCGAGCGGGATCGGCAGGGCGTCCTCATGGACCAGCAGCTCGCGCAGGCGGCCGCGGCTGGTGACCACGGCGACCGGACCGGCGCCGTCCGACGGGAAGGAGGGGCGGTCGGGCAGCAGCGGGGCGAGCTGGCGGTACGAGGCGGCGTCGTCCAGCAGGATCACCATCCTGCGGTCGGCCAGGAGTTCGCGGTAGCGGGCGGCGCGATCCTCCGGTTCGGCGGGGAGGGCGTCCGGGGCGAGCCCGAGGTCAGTGAGGAACCCGCCCAGGACGTCAGCGGGTTGCCGCGGCCCCTCCGGGTCGAAACCGCGCAGGTCCGCGTACAGCACGCCGTCCGGGAAGCGCTGGGCCGCCCAGTGCCGGACCAGGGCGGTCTTGCCGACTCCGGCCGGGCCGGTGACCAGGATCGGGCGGCCGGTCCGCGCGGCGAGGGACAGGGTCTCGTGCAGTCGGGCGAGTTCGGCGGCGCGGCCGACGAAACGGCGGTCGGGCGGGGTCTGTCTCTGGGGGCCAGGGACGGTCTTCAAACTCCCGTCGTCCGCCCCGACGGCGGGCGGAGCGGCGTTGGGGTGCGGGCATCGCGAGGCGGAGGAGGGAGCCACTGCGGAGCACTGGCGACCGACGACAACGCAGCGAGGTGCGCTTGTGCCCTGGGGGTACCTCCCGGCCGAAGGCTGGGGGAGCGTCGCCCCGCAGGCGGGAGTTTGAAAACAGGCCCTGAACCGGGCAGCCGTGCGGTCGTGCCACTCCCGGGCCTCGGCGCCGCGACCGGCCTGCTCCAGGCACTGGATCAGCCGGGCGGCCAGTGTCCGCCGGGTCGGGTGTGCCTCGGCCGCCTCCGCCAGTTCGGCGGTCAACTCGCCGCCGCGACCGGCCCGCAGCAGTGCCTCGGCCAGCCGGTCCAGGGCGCACAGCCGCAGGTCGGTCAGGTACGGGAGGGTGCGCTCGCGCAGCAGCTCTGATCCGCAGTCGGCCAGCGCCGGGCCGCGCCACAGGTCGAGGGCCGTCCGCAGCAGCGACACCGCGGGGTCGTCCGGCTCGACCCGGGCGGCGGGCTCGGGCAGCAGCACCCCCGCCCGGTCGCAGAGCGAGCCGAAGCGCACCAGGTCCACCCGGTCCGCGTCCCCTTCCAGGACGTACCCGCCCCCTCGGGTGCCGAGTGCGAGCCGGGGGTCGTCCAACAGCTGCCGCAGCGCCGCCACGTGCCCCTGCAGCGCCGCCCTGGCGGTGGGCGGGGCGACGCCGTCCCAGACCAGCTCGATCAGCTGCTCGGCGCTCACCGGCTGGTTCAGCCGTACGGCCAGCGCGCTCAGCAGCGCCCGCCGCTTCGGGGCCGAGGGCGTGACCTCCGTGCCGTCCGCGCGCCGAACCGTCATCGGCCCGAGCAGCCCGATGTCCATGGTCCCCTCCCCGGCTCCGGCCTGCCCCTTTCGCCCCGGGGCTTGCCCACCCATCGTAGGAAGCTACGACGAACCGGAACTGATTGGTTCAGCTGCTTTCTCCCAGGATGCCTCGGTCTTCAGGCCGGGGGAAGCAGCGGAGTGACTACCCGACGGCAAGTCAGGACCGACATCGCCGCGGCCGCCGATGCCTGCACGGAGGCAACCATCGCGCGCCCCTCCGGGCTCTGTACCGGTGGAGGCCCTGTCGGCGGTGAGCGTTCGAGTGCGTTCAGGACATGCGTACGCACTACACTGCGCCACCCCGAGGGCCGGCTTCGGGATATGTCGGGTGCGGCATGGTGGATGGTGGGGGTACTGGTGCGGATTCGGCTCCTCGGGCCGGTGGAGCTGCGGGTCGGGGCGGACGGCTTCGCCACGCTGGCGGGGCCGCAGCGGCGTGCGATCCTGGCGTTGCTGGCACTGCGGCTGGGACGGTTGGTCACCGTGGACCAGTTCTGCGAGCTGCTGTGGGGGGACCGCCCGCCGGCCAGCTCACGGGCGGCGGTGCAGGGGCATGTCGCCGCGCTGCGCAAGGTGCTCGCCGACACGCCGTTCGAGCTGCACACCCGGGCATCCGGCTACCTGCTGACCGGGCCGGCCGTCGAGGTGGACGCGCTGCACTTCGAGGCGCTGAGCGGGCAGGCCGAGGAACGGGCGGGCCGCGGCGACGACACCGAGGCGATCGCGCTGCTGGAGGAGGCCCTGCGGCTGTGGCGCGGCGAGGCCCTGACCGACCTGCCCGACACGCCGCTGCGCGCCGCCGCGGTGGACCACCTGAAGCAGTCCAGCACCGCCGCCCTGCTCCGCTGGGCCGGACTGCGGCTGCACCAGGGCACCGGTGCGGCGGCGGTGGCGGTGCTGGAGCAGAACGTCCGGCGGGACGGGCTGCGCGAGGAGCTGGTGGCGCTGCTGATGCGCTGTCTGCACCAGGCCGGACGGCCGGCGGACGCACTGAACGCCTACCACCAGGCCCGTCTGCGGCTGGACCGCGAACTGGGCATCCACCCCGGGCCCGCACTGCAGGCGGCGCTGGCAGAGGTGCTGGCGGACGACCGGCCGCCGGCCGCCGCCCAGCCAGTGGTGCGGGTCCCGCAGCAACTCCCCCGGCAGCGCGTCGCGCTGGTCGGACGGGCGGCCGAGCTGGCCTGGCTGGACCGCGCCTGCGCCGCCGACCGGTCCTCCGACGGCCCGGCGCTGGTGGTCGGCCCGGCCGGGGTCGGCAAGAGCGCGCTGGTCACCGCCTGGGCCCACCGGGCAGCCGCCCGCTTCCCCGACGGCCGGCTCTACGCCGACCTGCGCGGCCTCGACCCGGCCGGACCCGCCGAACCCGAGGCCGTCCTCGGCCACTTCCTGCGCGCCCTCGGCGTGCCCGACGGCGACGTCCCCGGCGACCTGGCCGACCGGGCCGCGCTCTTCCGCGAACGGACCCGGGACCGGCGTCTGCTGGTGCTCCTGGACGACGCCGCCGACGCCGACCAGCTCACCGACCTGCTGCCCGAGGGGCCTGACTGCGCCGCCGTGGTCACCAGCCGCGGCTCACTGGAGGAACTGGTCGCCACCGACGCCGCCGCCCTGCTGCGCCTGACCGCACTGCCCGAGGACGACGCCCTGCGGCTGCTGGAACAGCTGCTGGCCCCCGAACGGCTGCGCGCCGAGCCGGCGGAGGCCGCGCGGCTCGCCCGCCTCTGCGAGCACCTGCCGCTCGCCCTGCGGCTCGCCGCCGCCCGGCTGGCCACCCACCCGACCTGGTCGGTCGCGGAGTTGGCGGACGAACTGGCCGACGAGGACACCCGGTTGGCCGGCCTGGACATCGACGACAGCACCGGCATCCGGCCGCAGCTGACACTGACGCTTCGCCAACTGACCGATGAGGCACTGGAACTCCTCACCCTGCTCGCCGCCCACCCCGGTCGGGAGGTGGACACCCTCGCGAGTGCCGCGTTGCTCGGCACCGACACCGCCACCGCCCACCGGGCGCTCGGGGAACTGGCCTCCCACCACCTGCTCACCGGCACCGCCCCCGGCCGCTACCACCGCACCGACCTGGTCCGGCTGTTCAGCGTCGAGCTGTTCGCCGCCCGGCCCGAGGAACGCCGGCAGCAGGCCCGTGAGCGCCTGCTGGACTACTACCAGGCCGCCCTTGAGCACTGCGGCAGCTACCTCGACCCCGGGCAGGAGGACACCGACGGCCCCGCCCGCCCGCGGTACGCCGTGCCGTCCGCCGCCGGCATCCGCGCCGCGCTCGACTGGTTCCGCGCGGAGGAGCCCGCGATCCGGGTGCTCGTCGACGGCGCCGCCGTCGCCGCCCCCGACCGCGCCTGGCGGCTCGCGCTGACCACCGGATCGCTCTACTACGGTGCCAGCCGCTTCACCGACTGGCTGGCCCGCGCCGACGTCGGCCTGGCCGCGGCCGAGCGGTGCGGCGACCCCGTCGCGGCAGCCTTCCTGCACAACTGCCGGGCGCAGGCGCTCGTCGCGCTCGAACGCCGCCGGGAGTCCGCCGAGGCGGCGCGCAGGGCGGTGGCCGCCGCCGAGTCCGGTTCGGCCGAGGGGCCCGCGGCCGCCTCGGCACACGTCCGGGCGCTCGCCACCCTCGGGCTGGTCACCGCGATGCTGGGCGACTCCGCCGAGGCCAGGCGGCTGGCCGCCGACGCGACGG
The DNA here is from genome assembly GCF_053598235.1 of Kitasatospora sp. NPDC001159. NCBI lineage: Bacteria > Bacillati > Actinomycetota > Actinomycetes > Kitasatosporales > Streptomycetaceae > Kitasatospora > Kitasatospora sp. NPDC001159. The sequence goes on along the minus strand of NZ_JBSFJV010000013.1, from coordinate 2,378 downwards.
CGCTCGCCGTCGAGTCCGGGAACCGCAAGCGCCTGGTCGACGCCCTGGTCCACCAGGGCTGGGTGAGTCTGGCCGCCGGCGATCCGGAGGCCGCCCAGCGCAGGTCCCGGGAGGCTAGGGAGCTGCTGCCGCCCCTGCCGGTCACCCAGGTCCACCTGTGGTCGCTGCTGACCGAGGCCCAGGCCCTGTCACCGGCCGTCCGGGACACCGCCGCCGACCTCGCCTGGCACCGGTTGCTCGCCGCCTGCGAGGAGGCGGGCCTGCTCTATCTGCACGCCGTCGCCGAACAGTCCTACGCCACCCATCTGCTGGCGCGCGGCCGCGGTCCGCAGGTCCGGGAGCGGCTGCGCTCGGCGCTCGACCGTTTCCGCCGCCTCGAACACGTCGCGGGCTTCAACAGCGAGTTCACCGCCGCCCTGGAGTCCTCGCTCAGCCTGCGCGGCGACCGGCTGGAGTTCACGGCCTGACCGGCGCGCGGTCCTCGGGCTCCCCCGGCCCGCGGACCGCCCGTCGCGACGTCACCGGCTGACCGGCGCGTACCCGTGCTCCGCCGCGAGCACCGGCCGCAGCGCCCGGACCGCGTAGAAGTTCCGGGACTTGACCGTCCCCGGCGGCACCCCCAGCTTGGCCGAGGCCTCCTGCACCGAGCGGTCCTTCAGGTGCAGCTCGACCAGCACCTCCCGGTGGTGCTTCTGCACCCGCCGCAGCGCCAGGGCGATGTCCCGGGCGACCACCACCTGCTCGTACGGGTCCTCCGCCACCGGATGGTCCTCCAGGGGCTCCCCGATCGCCTCGGGTGCGCGGGAGGCAGCCATCCGGTAGTGGTCGATCGCGATCCGCCGGGCAACGGTGAACAGCCAGGCCCGGCTGCCCTCGGGGCCGTTCCTCATCGCCTCCGGGTGCTGCCAGGCCCGCAGCAGGGTCTCCTGCAGGATGTCCTCGGCCTTGCCGCGGTCGCCCCTGGTGGTCCGGAGCAGGGAGCGCAGGATGTAGCCGCCGTGCAGCCGGTGGATCTCGGCGAGGAACTCCGGGTCGAGGGTCGGGCGGGCCGTACCCGGCTCGGGTGTCGCCGGCGCAGCGGCCGGTGCGTCTGCTGTGTCTGCGATGGCCGGTGTGGCTGCGAACGGCTGGGGGCCGGGGGCGGGCTGGGCAACGGAGGGCTTCGACACGCGCTACCTCTCAGGTCGGGCAAGGGCACGGCTGGGAGCCCGCCATCGGTTCTCGGCGGCTCCTCACAGCAGGCTGCCGGGCGCGGCCAAGAACCCGCCAACGATCCGCCAACGTCCCTGTCCGGCCGCCGTCCGACCGCCGGCTTCAGCCCCGGTTGAGCTCCCGGACCAGGTCCTGCACGCCGTCCTCGCCCCGGTACTCGATCAGCACCGCGACCCAGTGCGCCAGCCGTCGGCGTTCGGCCGCCGACCAGCGCGGCGCCGACGGGTGCTCGTCCACCACCAGCGCCGCCGCCAGCTCCAGCAGCTCGGGCGCGGGCTCCGGCCCCGGCCGACCCGCCGGCAGCGCGTACAGGGCCAGCCGCCGGGCGACGGCGGTCACCTCGGCCACCGGCCCCTCCGGTACGGCCAGCGCGGGCGTCCCCGGCAGGCTCGGCGCATCCTCGCGCACTAGGGCCGCGATGAACGCGCGCGCCTCCGACCGGTCCGCTTCCATCCCCGTTCCTCCCCGTCCCGTCCCGTTCAACGGCCTCTGCTCCGACAGCGGTTCAGCCGTTCCCGGCCTGGCACCAGGGGGCTTCCGTGCCGCGACTCTAACCAACGGACCCGCAAGCCGACGGCCGGTCGGGGCAGGTGCCCCCGACCGGTCGTCGGCGCTTGACAAGAGCTACTTCTTCGCCTGCCCCGGCGGGGTCTGGTCCGGGTGGTGGTGGGTGGAGCCGACGTGCAGCTCCTCGTCCGGCTTCCCGGCGAGCTTGGGCAGCACGTGGGTGCCGAACGGGTCGGCGACCGTGATCGCGGATGCATGAAGAACGGGCGCGGGTCGTTGCTGAGCACGTACCCGAAGGTGATCTTCTCCTGCATCGGCAGGACGTAGCCCGCCCAGCCGGTGTTCACCGGGGGTTCTGGCGGGCTCCTGACAATGCTTCCCGGCCGCGCGGATCTTCCGGCCCTCCGCCGCACGGCCGGAATACCGGTCAGGGCAATTTCCGGCGCCTGGTGCGCCGCTCACCGGAGGCGCTCCGGACTGGTGTGGGCGCTCAGCCGGGCCCGGACGGCGTCGGCGTCGCGGTGCTGCAGGTCCTCGAGGATGACGAGGCCCTGGAGCCACGAGGCTAGGAGCGTGTCTCAGTAACAGGCAACCCACCTGCGTCTCGTGATCATTCGTGCGGGATGATCCCGGTGTGCATGGCGAGGATGGGCTGTTCG